>NZ_JANSIA010000103.1:0-9876 GCF_047461835.1 Synechococcus sp. R60.1
CTCCTGCCGATGGCTGAAGTTGTCCCCCCGCCGGAAGCCTTGCCCGCCTCGGATGCCTGGTGGGGATCCCTGCGGCAGAGGCGGAGGGAGTTACCGCCGACAGTCGTGCAGCAGGCTTCCCAGAGCTTGGGCAGCTGGGAGGTGGATGTTGTCATTGCCGGTGGCACCCTGGGGATCTTCTTGGCAGCGGCTTTGGCCAAGCGGGGCTGGCGGGTGATCCTGCTGGAGCGCGGGATCCTGCGGGGGCGGGAGCAGGAGTGGAACACCTCACACCAGGAGCTGCAGGTGTTGTTAGAGCTGGAGCTGCTTACCCCGCCCGAGTGGGAGGCAGTCCAGGTTACCCACTACCCGAGGGGGCGGATTGGCTTTGGGGAGGGCCCCCACTGGTGGGTGGAGGGAGTGCTGAATGTGGGCGTGGATCCAGTCAGCCTCCTGGAGTTCCTCAAGCAGCATTTCCTGGCCTGGGGGGGCCAAGTGTGGGAGCAGACTGCCTTTCAAAGTGCCACCGTTCACCCCGATGGGATCTGCCTCCAGACCACCAAGGGACAGATCCGTGCTCAACTGCTGGTGGATGCCATGGGGCACCGCTCGCCCATCGCGGCCCAGGCTCGCCAAGGGCAGCCGCCAGATAGCGTCTGTCTGGTGGTGGGATCCTGTGCCCAGGGGCTGCCCGACCAACCCACGGGAGATCTCTTCTACAGCTTTACCCCGGCCCAGAATGGCTACCAGCCCTTTTGGGAAGCCTTCCCCGCCCGCGATGGGCGCACCACCTATCTGTTCACCTACTGCGACCGAGATCCGGAGCGGCCTAGTCTCCACACCCTCTGGCAAGATTACTGCCAGCTGTTGCCCGCCTATCAAGGGGTTGAGCTGACCCAGATCCACTGGGTGCGCAAGCTATGTGGCGTTTTTCCCGCTTACCGCCGTAGCCCTCTGCAACTGCCCTGGGATCGCCTGTTGGCAGTGGGGGACAGCAGTGGCAGCCAGTCGCCTCTAAGCTTTGGCGGCTTTGGCGCCATGTTGCGCCACCTGGATCGCCTACAGCAGGGGATCCACGAGGCCCTGGCGCAACGGCAGTTGAACCAGGCAGCCCTGGCCCTGCTGCAACCCTACCAGCCCAACTTGGCCGCGACCTGGCTATTTCAGAAGGCCATGATTCCTCCTCTGCGGGAGAAAACCTGGGATCCCGATAGCATTAACCGCTTGTTGAGCAGGGTGTTTGAGGCCATGTTTGCCGCCGGCCCCCAGGTGGTGAAGCCCTTTTTGCAGGATGTGGTGCAGTTTGGCGGCTTGGCCCAGGCCCTGTGGGGGGTGACGCGTCGGGATCCCAGCTTGGTAGCCAGACTTTTGCCTCGGTTGGGGTTGCCGGAGCTGGTGGCATGGGCGGGCCACTTTGGCGCGCTTGGCCTCTTCGAGCTGCTGCAAAGGCTAACAGATCGCCCGGAGCCGGAAACCAACCCCCAGGACTACTTCTGGAGACGGCGCCGCGAGGCTTGGCGCTACGGCTGCGGCCGGGATTACCTCTTTTAGGGGTTCTGACCGTACACCGCCACCCCATAGCCCAGTACCTCAACCGGATCCCCTTGGCTTTCTGCCGGCAGTTGGGATCCCTTTCCCAACCACTGGGTCTCATGGCTGTCCAAAAGTTTTTCCCAGGTGCCGCTGGGCCATTGGGTATAGGTGACTGGCTGATCGGGGCTGAAATTGAAAAGGGCAAGCAAAGCCTGGGATCCCTGGCGGCGGTGCAGAGCTAGGCCAGAGTTGGAAAAGAGCTCCACTTCCACCCCGTCCCGCTCCAGATGCTGGAGGGCCGGCTGGGTTTTGCGCAGCCGGATCAGGGCCTGGTACCACTTCCAGAGAACCTGGTGGTGACCGGCTTTTTTCAACTCCCAATTCAGCTTGGAGCGCAAGAAAGTCTCTTCAGCTTGGGGATCCGGCGGCTCTCCCTGCCAGGCAAAGGCGCTGAACTCGCGGCGGCGTCCTTGGCGCACCGCTTCCACCAAATCGGGATCCCCGTGGCTGACAAAATACAGAAAGGGGGCCACCTCCCCGTATTCTTCCCCCATAAACAGCAGCGGCAGCATGGGGGCCAACAGCAGGGCAGCGGCAGCCAACTTGAGGCCCTCGAAAGAGGTGAGCTGGCTGAGGCGCTCTCCCAACATGCGGTTGCCCACCTGGTCGTGGTTTTGAATGCAGACAACAAATTGGGATCCCGGTCGCCCAACAGCGGAGTTGCCGTGACGCCTGGCGCGGTAGCAGGAGTACTGGCCAGAATAAACGTAGCTCTCCCGGTAAGCCTTGGCCAGGTGCTCCAATTCGCCAAAGTCCTGGTAGTAGCCTGTCTTTTCCCCGGTAAGCAGGGTGTGAAGTGAGTGGTGGAAGTCATCGCACCACTGGGCATCTAGCCCGTAGCCCCCTTGCTCTCGGGGGGTGATGAGGCGGACATCGTTGAGGTCGCTTTCGGCAATGAGAACCCTGGGCCGGCCAGTGCGAGCTTCTAGGGCATCCACCTGCTCTGCCAATTCCTGCAAGAAGGGGTAGGCGCTGAAGTCGTAGATGGCATGCACCGCGTCCAGCCGCAGCCCATCGAGATGAAACTCCTCCAGCCAGTACTCGGCGTTTTGTAGGAAAAACTCTCGCACGCCGTCAGAATAGCGGTCGTCGAAGTTGAGGGCATCCCCCCAAGGGGTGTGGTACTTGTCGGTGAAGTAGGGGCCAAAATCCCGCAGGTAGTTCCCCTCCGGCCCCAGGTGGTTGTAGACCACATCCAAGATGACGGCCAAACCCAGTTGGTGGCAGGCATTGACTAGGGCTTTGAAGCCTGCCGCTCCTCCATAGCTGGTCTGCACCGCGTAGGGGTAGACGCCGTCGTAGCCCCAGTTGCGCTCTCCTGGAAACTGGGCCACCGGCATCAGCTCCAGCACGTTTACCCCCAACTCCACCAACTCCGGCAGGCGAGGGATCAGAGCAGCAAAGGTGCCCTCGAGGGTAAAGGTGCCTACATGCAGCTCGTAGAGGATCCACTGAGACAGGGGGATCCCCTTCCACCCCTGATCCTGCCAGTCGAAGCGGGGATCCACCACCCGCGAAGGGCCGTGGACGCCGTAGGGCTGGCAGCGGGAAGCGGGATCCGGCCGCTCCACTACCCCTGCCTGGGTGTGCAGACGGTAGAGATAGTCCACCGGCCCAGGCGGGATCCCGTCCACCTCCCCCTGCCAATAGCCCTGCTCATCCCGCACTAGAGTAAAGCAACGTTGGACAGGGCTGAGCAGCTTCAGCTCCACCTGCTCAACCAAGGGCGCCCACACCGAGAAGTGATAGCAGCCTGAGCCCAGGGGATAGGCGCCCATCCGCCCGGCCTGGAAGAAAGGAGAAGCCTGCAACACAGAATCTATCCCGCAACTCGGCTTCCACTATAGCGAGCATGCCTGGCAAAGGCCGGAGAGTGGGTTTTTGGCTTCTCCTCTGCCATAGTGGAATGGGTCTCTAGCGCTTAGGTCTCATGCTCAACTACCCGCCCAGCTATCCGGATCCCACCGTTGTCGACATCTACCACGGGCAGGCGGTACCGGATCCCTACCGCTGGCTGGAGGATCTGGATTCGGAGCAGACGCGGGCCTGGATTGAGGCGCAAAACCACCTTACCTTTAACTACTTGCAGCAGATCCCAGCCCGGCAGCGGATCCGAGAACGCCTGACCCAGCTCTGGAACTATGAAAAATACAGCCAGCCCTTCAAAGAAGGGGGCCGCTACTTCTACTTCAAAAACGACGGCCTGCAAAACCAGAGCGTTCTCTACACCCAAGAAAGTCTAGAGGGCCAGGCGCGGGTTTTGCTGGATCCCAACACCTTCTCGGAAGACGGCACGGTGGCTCTAGCGGGCATTGCCATCAGCCGCGCTCGCGACAGCGGTGCGGAGCACGCTGGACGGTATTTAGCCTATGGCCTCTCCTGCTCCGGCTCCGATTGGCAAGAGTGGAAGGTGCGGGACATCGAGACCGGCGAGGATTTGCCGGATCACCTGCGCTGGATTAAGTTCTCGGGAGTAAGCTGGACCCTGGACGGGCAGGGATTTTTCTACAGCCGCTACGACGAACCGGCCCCCGGCAGCGAATACGAAAGCGCCAACTACTTCCAGAAGCTCTACTACCACCGCCTGGGCACCTCCCAGTCAGAAGATGTCTTGGTCTATCACCGCCCCGACCAAAAAGAGTGGGGCTTTGCCGGCGGGGTTACTGAAGATGGGAATTACCTCATCATCTCCGTCTGGCGGGGCACGGATCCCAAAAACCTCATCTTCTACAAAGACTTGCGGGATCCCCAGTCTCCTGTAGTAGAGCTCATCCGCGAGTTTGAGGCCGAATACAGCTTCGTGGGCAACGACGGATCCCGCTTTTGGCTGTTGACGGACTGCCAAGCTCCTCGGCGGCGACTGGTGGCGATTGACTTGGAGCAGCCTGACCAGGTGCAGGAGGTGATCCCCGAGGCGGAGGAGACCCTGCAGGGGGTTAGCTTGATCAACAATCAGTTTGTGGCCTTCTACCTCAAAGACGCCCACACCCAGATCAAGACCTTTGCTTTAGACGGCACCTACCTAGGAGAAATCCCGCTGCCCGGGCTGGGATCCGCCAGCGGCTTTGGCGGCAAGCGCTACGACACCGAGACCTTCTACACCTTTACCAGCTTCACTACCCCGCCCACCATCTACCGCTACGATTTCACCAGCGGCACCAGCACCCTGTTCCGTCAGCCCCAGGTGGATTTCGATCCCCAGGCCTACGAGGTGCAGCAGGTGTCTTACACCAGCAAAGACGGCACCCGCATCCCCATGTTTCTCGTCCACCGCCGTGGCCTGACTCGGACAGGGGATCACCCCACTCTGCTGTATGGCTACGGCGGCTTTGGCATCTCTCTTACCCCCAGCTTTTCAGTGGGTCTGGTGGCCTGGCTGGAAATGGGCGGTGTCTATGCCCAGCCAAGTTTGCGCGGCGGCGGCGAGTACGGAGAAGAGTGGCACCAGGCGGGCACCAAGCTCAACAAGCAAAAGGTGTTCGACGACTTTATTGCCGCTGCCGAGTGGCTGATAGCCCATGGCTACACCAACCCCGCCAAGTTGGCCATCTCCGGCGGCAGCAACGGCGGCCTCTTAGTGGGGGCCTGCCTGGTTCAGAGGCCGGAGCTGTTTGCAGCGGCCCTGCCGGCAGTGGGGGTGTTCGACATGCTGCGCTTTCATAAGTTCACCATCGGCTGGGCCTGGATCTCCGAGTACGGATCCCCGGAGAACCCGGAGGAATTCAAGGCCCTCTACGCCTATTCCCCTCTGCACAACCTCAAGCCCGGCACTGCCTATCCCGCCACCCTGATCACCACCGCAGATCACGACGACCGGGTGGTGCCCGCCCACAGCTTCAAGTTTGCCGCTGCCCTGCAGGCAGCCCAGGGGGGATCCCAGCCCATCCTCATCCGCATCGACACCAAGGCAGGGCACGGGGCCGGCAAGCCCACCAGCAAGCTGATTGAGGAAGCTGCCGACCGCTGGGCCTTTTTGGTGCAGGTGCTAGGGATCCCCTGGGACGGAACGGGAAGTTAGCGAGCTCTAGGACCCAGGCCCACCCGACCGGCATAAACTGCCGCTTCCCCCAGCTCGTCTTCGATGCGCAGCAGTTGGTTGTACTTGGCAATGCGCTCGCTGCGGCAGAGGGATCCGGTTTTGATCTGCCCGGCACGGGTGGCCACCGCCAAGTCGGCAATGGTGGTGTCTTCCGTCTCGCCAGAGCGGTGGCTGATGATGGTGCGAAAGCCGGCTTGAACTGCCAATTGGATGGCCGAGACGGTCTCCGTCAGGGTGCCGATTTGGTTGGGCTTGATCAAAATGGCGTTGGCGGCGGCGCTGTCGATACCCTTTTGCAGGCGGGTCAGGTTGGTTACAAACAGGTCATCTCCCACCAGCTGTACCCGGGATCCCAGTTGAGCGGTCATGGCTTGCCAACCGGCCCAGTCTTCTTCCGCTAGCCCATCTTCAATGGAAAGGATGGGATAGTTGGCCAGCAGTTGCTGGTAGTAAGCCACCATATCAGCCGCGCTGTGGGCTTTGCCCTCAAAGTGATATTGCCCATCCTGCAGCAGCTCGTTGGCGGCCACATCCAAGGCCAAGGCGATATCTGCTCCCGGTTTGTAGCCTGCCTGTTCAATAGCCGTCATCAGCAGATCCAAAGCCGCCGCATTGGAGTCGAGATCAGGAGCAAACCCCCCTTCATCCCCCACACCGGTGGACAGCCCCTTCTGCTGCAGCACTTGTTTTAGTACCGCAAACACCTCAGCCCCGTAGCGCAGCGCCTCGCGAAAGCTGGCCGCTCCAATGGGCACAAGCATAAATTCTTGAATATCGACGTTGTTGTCGGCGTGGGCGCCGCCGTTGAGCACGTTCATCAGCGGCACCGGCAGCAGGTTGGCAAAGGGCCCCCCCAGGTATTTGTAAAGAGGCAAGCCCACTGCTTCCGCAGCCGCTTTGGCTGTCGCCAGAGAAACTGCCAAAATAGCGTTGGCCCCCAGGCGGGACTTGTTGGGGGTGCCGTCCAGGTCGATCAGCAACTGGTCAATACGGGCTTGGTTGAGGGCATCTTCTCCCTGCAGCTCCGACTGGATGGGGCCAAGGATGTTTTCCACCGCCCTCAGCACACCCTTACCGCCGTAGCGTTTGGGATCCCCATCCCGCAGCTCGTGGGCCTCGAAGGTGCCGGTCGAAGCACCGCTGGGAACCTGCGCCAAGCCCGTTGCCCCATTGGCTAGACCCACCAGGGCTTCTAGGGTGGGACGCCCTCGCGAGTCGAGGATCTCATGGGCGGTAATCCACTCGATGGCTGTTTCCACAGTTACACCTCAGCAATTGGCTAGATAGCTCTGGCCAAAGCCAGATCCCCCCATAGACTAGTAGGTTTTTGCCCGCGATCCGGTCAGCTTCCAGAAAACTTTAAGTCTGTCCTTTAGGTATAGAGATTCTTCAAGGCTGCAGCAGTAGACTGAACATAAGCCGGGTAGAGCTTCAACCAACCATCGAGCGGGGTTTGCCTGGGCAAGGTGCTACTCAGGAGGTGTTCTCCTCTTCCTTCTAGGCAAAGCGATGGCTCAGCCGCATCGGGTCGTGTACGGTGATCTTCTTCTTGTGAATGGAGATGTACTTCTTCTTGCGCAGCTCTCCCAACAGGCGGGTGATGGTGACGCGGGTTGAGCCAATGGCCTCGGCAATGGCCTGGTGAGACAGCTTGAGATCGATGGTGACCCCATCCGGGCCAGGCACTCCGAAATCGCGACAGAGGATCAACAAAAAGCTGACCAGACGGGATCCCATGTCGCGATGAGCCAGCGTCTCGATCATCATCTCCGTTTGCAAAATGCGGGACGACAGGCTTTTAACCAGCAACATGGCCAGTTCGGCGTTCTCCTGCAAGGATTTTTCCACCTGCTCGATCGGTAGAGAGAGTAACTCGGTAGGCGTAAAAGCCACCGAGTGATAAAAGCGGTCGGAGCGCTGTCCCGTGATAAAGGAGAGCACGCCGAAGATGCTGTTTTCGCGTAGGAGGGCGACGGTGATTTCCTCCCCCATTTCGTAGACCCGCGAGAGCTTAACCGCTCCCTTTACCAAAAAGTAAACCCGCTCCGCCGGATCCCCTGGAAAAAAAATGGTCTTCCCGCGCTCAAACGTTTCGATAACCGGAGGATGGTGAGGGCCTCCCAATTGCTTGAAGGCTGTGATCAGAGATTTTTCCGCTACGGCCACCGCCATACTCATTAACCTTTTAAGGTCAGTTTATACCTAAGATCAACCTATTAAGATCAATCTAGAAGCATTAGGCTAGGTTGCAACCCCTTGACTTCAGAATCGATGATGATACCAAGATTTACCCTAAAGTAGAAGGTTCTGCCCAGGCATCTTTGTAGCACGTGCTACATTTTTGAGTCTCGTTTTTGCCCCAGAAAGGGATCCCCAACCGAAAGCAGGGGTTAGGATAAGAGCCATTGTCGCTGGGGGTTGCGTCGGCCCTTGGCGGTAGAGAGTGGAGTGGGTTGGAACATTCTATCTATCTATCTATCTATGGGGAGCCCGGAGGCTGTTGTTGCTGCACCTTCTCAACTGAGCCGCCAGCATTTCACAGTGCGGATGCCGGATCCGGCCAATCACCTGCTGGAGGTGGAACTGCAGATCCAAGAGGTGGATCCAGAGGTGCCTTTGCGGCTGCGACTGCCGGTGTGGACGCCGGGATCCTACCTGGTGCGGGAGTATGCCCGTCATGTGCAGGAGTTTCAGGCGGCAACTGAGCAAGGGATCCCTTTGGCCTGGCGGAAGGTGGACAAGAACACCTGGCAGATCGATCCGCCGGGCTGTTCTGCCGTGAAGGTGTGCTACCGGGTCTATGCCTATGAGCTGACGGTGCGCACAAACCATCTGGATTTGACCCACGCCTATTTCAACGGGGCAGCGCTCTTCCTCTACGTGCCCGGTCGCGAGCGGGAACCTTACACCTTGACGGTGATCCCCCCCAAGCCCGATTGGCGCATCGCCACCAGTTTGCGGCCCTTGACCTCTCCTTCTGAGGATCCCACTTCCGGCCAGTCTTTTGTGGCAGAGGACTATGACGAGCTGGTGGATAGCCCGGTGGAGGTGGGCCTGCATCGGATGCAATCGTTTGAGGTGGAAGGGATCCCACATTACCTTGTGGTTTGGGGGTCGGGCACTCTGGATGTCGATCGGGCCGTTGCCGATGCCAAGGCCATTGTCGAAACCACAGCCGCATTTTTTGGTGGGCTACCCTACGACCGCTACTGGTTCATTGTGCATTTGTCGCCGGGAGGATTTGGTGGCCTTGAGCACAAGTACAGCACCACCCTTCTTTACTCTGGGCTAGAGCTGCATCAGCCAGAGTCCTATCGTCGGTTTTTGGCTCTGATGGCCCACGAGTTGTTTCATGCCTGGAATGTCAAGCGTCTGCGTCCTCTGGCATTGGAAAAGATCGATTACAACCAGGAAAATTATCTGGAATGTCTGTGGTTTTGTGAGGGGGCGACCAGCTATTACGAAAACGTCATCTTATTGAGGGCAGGGATCCTCAGTGCCGGCGATTTTTTAAAAGTTCTTTCCGAACAGATTGGCCGCTTGCAGCGTACTCCGGGCCGGGCCGTGCAATCGCTGCGGGAGTCCAGCTTCGACACCTGGATCAAACTCTACCGCCCCCACGAAAACACCCTCAACAGCCAGGTTTCTTATTACTTAAAAGGGGCTTTGGTCTGTTGGCTGCTGGATCTGCACATTCGCCACCTTTCCGGCGGTCAGGGATCCCTGGATACGGCTTTGCAGGATCTGTGGCAGCGCTTTGGTCGGTCAGAGAAGGGCTACAGCGACCAAGACTTGCGGGAGGCGTTTGAGCGGGCAGCCGGTGCCGATCTTGGCCGGTTTTTCTCCGCCTATGTGGAAGGCACGGAAGAGCTAGACTACAACACTTACCTACACCCCTTTGGCCTCACCCTCAAAGCCCAATTCAGCCGCCCCAACCCCAGCCCTTACTTGGGCCTTAATTTCAACGGCGAGGGCAATCGCATCAGCGCAGTAGAGATGGGATCCCCGGCGCAAAAAGCAGGCATCTGGGCCGGCGATGAGCTGGTGGCCCTGGATGGGTTCAGGGTGAGCGCCGCCAACCTGACAGAACGCTTGACAGCCTATCAGCCCCACCAGATCATTTGTTTGAGCGTTTTTCAAGCCGATCAGTTGAAACATTTCTGGATCCCGTTGGATCCCCCTCGGCCCGATGTCTACACGTTGGAGGTGTTGCCTGAACTGACTCCTGCTCAAGAAGCTCTTCAGCAAGGCTGGCTGGGATCCCT
>NZ_JANSIA010000104.1:0-9498 GCF_047461835.1 Synechococcus sp. R60.1
TTGGAAACAAACAGAATGCTATCGCTGCATAGTTGAACAGTGATGTTCAGCAGTGTTCAGCGTAAATGTATCAGCACAGCCAATGGATGGAGCAAATAGAGCGGGTGCAGGGATCCCTGGCGGCCTTGGCAGCGGATCCCACCCCGGAAGCCCTGGAACAAGCCCGTCAGCAACTGGGCAACTTGAAAACCAATCTTGCCACTTGGATGCGGCTGGAATCTCTGCGCAACCCCTATCGAGTTCAAGTTTGGGGCAACCGTCTCGCGGCTTTGGAGATGATGCTGCGCTACGGAGAGCAAACCCTGATGAGGGCATGAAGCTCCCCTCTTGCGGGATGGGGATCCCATCTATCCCCAGAACTTCCCCAGAACCGAAAAAAACTGTTATGGGGTATCTTTCGGCATTTCCTCTGCGGGGTCAGGCCCTGTATCCGGCTCCTTGAGGAGAGCAGAGTCCTCAGGGCTGGGCAAGGACTCTGTCCTGCTGGCGCGAACCGCTTCCGGGGAGGTTTCTGGCTCCTCGTCATCGCTACGCGACGCTTCTGGGAACCCGTCAGCAGTGTGTGGCGCTGAAGCGGGCTGAGCAGCAACAGGTTCAGGAGCAGAAGGAGGAGGTGCAGCTGGGATCCCGGCTTCTTCTGCAGGAACAACCGCAGGTGGCTGAGCAGCTTCTTTTTCCTTTTGCTGTTCGTAGCGGCGACGTTTGTTGCCCTCATCCACCAGCACGTACACCAGGCTGAGGAGAGAGAGCCCTGCTGTTCCAACCAAAACCCAAAGTAAGTTGTTGTCTATGGTCATGGGGTGAGCTCCGTCAAACGCTGCTGGCGATGGAGGGATATTGCTCCTTAAGGCTTGATCTTACCGTTGAAGCCGCTCTGCCAAATCCTTCTGCCAAATCTTAAAGATTGGAAAGGTTGGGTTCACAGTTTTGTTGTTTTGTGTGTCATGCGCTATCTCAAGTTCTACAAGCCTTATGGCGTGCTCACCCAATTCACCGACCGAGAGGGACGGCCCACCCTCCAGTCTTTTATCCCAGTGCCCAGGGTTTATCCGGTGGGGCGACTGGATCGCGACAGCGAAGGGCTGCTCCTGCTGACCGATGATGGTCGCCTCAATGCCCGCTTGATCGATCCCAAGTTCGGCCATGAGCGCATCTACTGGGTTCAGGTGGAAGGGATCCCCACCCCCCAAGCCCTGCAACAGCTGCAACAGGGGCTGATCATCCAAGGGCGAAAAACGCGCCCGGCCCAGGTCAAAGTCTTGGCTGAGGAACCCACCCTGCCGCCACGGGATCCCCCCATCCGCTTTCGCCGCTCCATCCCCACCACCTGGCTGGAACTGACGCTGCGGGAGGGTCGCAATCGCCAGGTGCGCCGCATGACTGCCGCCGTTGGGATCCCAACTTTGCGGTTGGTTCGGGTTGGACTGGGGCCCCTCTCTCTGGCGGGGCTTGCTCCCGGCCAGTGGCAAGATCTCAGTGAGGTAGAACTGGCCCAACTGCGGCAATATTGTTTTTCTCAAACCATTAGAGTCATTTCAAGTTAGATTAAGACGCTTCCTATTCGCTCGGCAGTGAGGAGCTGGGAAGCAAGACAACGGAACAGTTTTATTCCCTCTTAAATGACTATAAACTAGGACACTGCATCCACACCTAAGACGTTGAACGCACAGGGCCGGAAGGCTTTTCTCCGTAGCTTAGGCGTTTCACCCTAACCTGAAATGACCATAACTTAACTCACATTGATCATTACTGAGCATTTGATCACTACATTGTTAATGATTGCCCTATGATTGCCCTTGTTCCCAATTGTTCTTGAGCCCACTCAGTCGGGCATGAGGGCGTGGACGCGCTTGCCACCATTGGGGTAGAGAAGGGCCCGCTTGGGGCCGTGGATGGGATCCTCGACGATAATCGTCTGGTCGCGGCTGGCCCCCAGAGAAACAATGGCAATCGGCACCTGCATCAACTGTGCCAAAAACTTCAGGTAATCATGGGCTTCGGGGGGCAAGTCTTGGATGGAGCGGCAATCTTTGGTGGAACATTTCCAGCCCGGCAGGGTTTCGTAGATGGGTTTGCACTGGGCGAAAACCCGGGCATCGCTGGGAAAGTGACGAATTTCCCGCCCCTGGTACTCGTAGGCCACGCACACCTTGATCTCATCCAAGCCATCCAGCACATCCAGTTTGGTGATGGCCAGGCAGTCTAGGCCATTGATTCGCACCGCGTAGCGCCCAATTACCCCGTCAAACCAGCCGCAGCGCCGTTGTCGCCCTGTGGTGGTGCCAAATTCAGCACCGGTTGCCCCCAGGTACGCCCCGATCTCATCTTTGAGCTCGGTGGGGAAAGGGCCTTCGCCAACGCGGGTGGTGTAGGCTTTGGCCACCCCGATCACCCGGTCAATACTGGTGGGGCCGATCCCAGCGCCAATACAAGCGCCACCGGCAATGGGATGGGAGGAGGTGACGTAGGGGTAGGTGCCGTAGTCGAGATCCAACAGGGTGCCTTGAGCCCCTTCAAACAGGATGTTCTCCCGATCTTCGATGGCTTGGGTGAGAAGCAGAGCAGCGTCGGTAACATAGGGGCGCAGCCGCTCGGCATAGGCCAGGTATTGCTCGATAATTGGCTCGGGATCCAAGGGCGGCAAGTTATAGATCTTTTCCAGCAAGACATTTTTGTAGGGAATGGCCCAACTGAGGCGCTCCCGCAGCTGGTCAGGGTACATCAAGTCCACGACGCGAATGCCCATGCGCTCGGCCTTGTCGGCATAGGTGGGGCCAATGCCCCGGCCGGTGGTGCCCAGCCGGTAAATGCCACGCCGCTCCTCTTCTGCGATGTCAATGACCCGGTGGTAGGGCAGGGTAACGTGGGCTGTTTCGGCAATGAACAGGTTGTCGGTGGAAATGCCCAATTGATGCAGTTGGTCGATCTCGGCCAGCAGAACCTCGGGATCGATCACCGTGCCGCTGGCGATGATGCAGCGTTTGTCGGGGTAGAGAATGCCAGAGGGGATCAAGTGTAGCTTGAAGGTTTGGCCCCCCACCACCAGGGTATGCCCTGCATTCACCCCACCTTGATAGCGGACGACCACATGGGCCTTTTCACTGAGGAGGTCGGTGATCTTCCCTTTTCCTTCATCGCCCCACTGGGCACCGACAACCACGACGTTTGCCAAGAGCTTCTCCTACAGTCCGTAGATGGCACAAAAAATCCCCTTTGCGGGGGTTGCTGCACTAATCTACCGCATCGCTCCGGGCGATGTTGAGAGATCAGGACAAAAAGATTAACAATCGATTAACTTTTCTCCGGCAGGGGACAACGTGGAGATGGGCGGGATCCCCGAACCCTCTGGCAAGCCAACAGAGATTCCCCAGTTGCCCTCGCCTTCAGCTCCCCGGCTTGAACAGGCCAATGGCCGTGACCTGGTTGGATCCCACCTCAAAGGCAAAGGCCAGGCCCAGGGCATCGTAGTTGACGTAGTAGCGGTCGTCGCGCAGATATTCTCGGCTTCCCTTGGGATAGGGTACCACCTCGTTGTAGCCGTTCTCGCCGGGCCCGCCGTAAACGGCGATCACTTCCGAATAGGTGGAGCCGATGCGGATCCCTTCGCCGGTCATGGCTTCCGGGTGGGTAGTGTAGATGCGGTTGGCGAAAAAGCTATCCACAATGCCCGGATGACGGTAGGTGAAGAGGATGTAGTCCTGCAGGTAAAAGATCTTCAGGTCGCTGTTGGGCTGAAACACATTAGCTCCGGAGGCTGCTGGGATCTGATCGACATTGCCCAGCAGGTGGGTATCCACGTTGCGGGTATCCATGCCCAGCTCAAAGCGACCGACTCGACCCTCTTGCACCAGCACTGTAGGCCGTGGGGGCAGGGCAGGTCGCCGGGGGGGCAAGGCCAGCGCTTGCAGGCCGGCATTCAGCCAAGCATTGTCATCTCCTTCCACGGTCTGCAAGGGCACCAGACCCCGCTCCAAAGAGCGACCATCCCCTGTTTTCCAGGTGGCCACGGCCAGTTCCACCGCCGCGCCGGAGGGGAGAGCAAAGAAGCGGGTTTGTCGTTCGCTGCCCTGGGTGGGCTGCCCCAAAATGAGGGTGCTACCGCTGGATCCCAACTGGGCAGCCAGGAGGGTGGCCCCCTGGCGGGTGTTGCCATCCACCAGAACGGCCAACGGGATCCCGGCGGCAATGGGCAGATTTTCGCTGTTCCAGAGGGTGGGCTGCCCGAATCGGTCTTCGGTAATCAGCAGCGGCTGGACGGAGCGGGGCAGAAATAGGCGCGCCACATCTGCTACCACTTGGGGGTCGTAGCCCACCGAGCCGCGCAGGTCGAGGACAATGCCCTGGCTGTAGTCTTGGGTGTAGAGGGTTTGGCGGATTTGCTGAGCTGTGGCCGGGGTGAGATCCGGCACTGCCAAATAAACCTGGCGCGGGCCGATCCCGCGGGCTTGTACAGGAGGACGAGGACGGTTGAGCAAGTCCTTAAAAGCTTGCGGATCCCAGAAACGATCGGCGGGATCCCCATACTCCCGCAGGATCTCTTGAATGAACTCGTACTCCACCTCAATGGGGGGGCGGGGATCCCCGTAGCTTCGGGCCAACAGGCGGGTGTAGAGGTCGTTGTAACTGACTGCGGCAGCTTGGTTGCCTGCACCCAAGGACTCGTTGATGAACAATCCCACCAGATGGCGGAGATCCAGCCCGACCGGCTCACGGGGAGGGGAAGGGGCTGCCGGGATCCCTGGATCGGGAAACGAACCTTGGGGATCCGAGGGCATGATGGGCACAGGAGGCAAGGCCGATTGGCCCACAGCGCTGCCGGGCGAGATCCCGGCGATCAGGGTGAGGATCCCCCAAGCCCCAAGTACGCGCGCAAATCCCTTCATGGCAGCCTGCCCTCTTGCAGATGTTGCGAATAGGATAAACCCTAAACGCTCCCCTTTGCCACTGCCAGCAGTGGTAGATATCTATTTTTTGCGACTTGGAACACTAGGGGCTGCGCCCCCTTGCTTTTGAAGGAAATGCCCTCAGCCAGAAAATCCCCAGCGCATTCACTTGCCTTTTTTGTCCTTTTTGCTCGGCTTGGGCTTTTCTGCTGCCGGGATCTCTGTAGCGGTCTCTGCCGCTTTCTCCTCAACTGGGAGCGTTGCCTCTGCCGCAGAGGCTGAGACGGTTTCAGCAGGGGATGCTTCTACAGCCTTTTCTGTAGCTGGCTCGGCTTCCGCAGCTGCAGCTTCTCCATCCGTTTCCGCCCCCGTAGCCGTCTCTGATGAGGATTCAATTGCCTCAGGGATCCCAGATACCTCTGCTTCTGGCCCATCGGCCTCAAACTCGGCCTCTGGCACTGCAACCTTCTCCTCCGAGCTTGCCAAAGAAGTGGGCGCCTGGGTTGGATTCCCCTCGCTATCGACCCAGTTGACCGTGGTCTGAGACTTCAGCCAGGCCATCACCTTGTTGGTCAGCAAGCTTTCATAGACGGCTTGGCGTACTCGTTCCCGATCCAGCTTTTGGCCTTGCTGGGCATAGGCCGCCATCACTTCTTCCACTTCCACGTCCAACTCCGTAGAGCCTACGGCAATTTGCTCTTGCCGAACGATGGCGCTCAGGGCCAAGGTGCGCCGCAGCCGGTCGATGGCTTCGGGTCGGTGGCGCTCTTTCAACTGGTTAAGGGTTTCGGGAGGCAACTCGGACAAGAACTTACGGAGCTCCCCCGGCTTGATGCCTTCCTGCCGCAGGGCCTGGAGACTCTGGGCCAGCAGTTGTGTCGTTTCTTGTTCGATGAGGGTTTCCGGCAAATCCACCTCAGTAGTCTCCAAGATGGCGTTGAGGATGGCGGTTTCCAGGTTCTCCTCAGATTGTGTCAGGGCATCCTGTTCGAGGCGCTTTTGCAGGTGTTCCCGCAACTCGGCTACCGTTTGGAAGCTGCTGATCTCTTGCACAAAGGCATCGTCCAATTCGGGCAGCTCTTTGGCCTTGATCTCCTTCAGGGAGACGATGAAGGTAACCGTTTTCCCGGCCAACTCTTCTCTGAAGTAGTCATCGGGAAAGGTGGCTGCAATCTCCTTGGTTTCGTCGAGCTGCATGCCCACAATGCCCGCCACAAAACCGGGGATGAAGTTGTCTTCCTTGAGTTCCAGCTGGAAGTCCTGGGTGGTCATCTCGTCGAGGGGATTGCCTTCTGCATCGCGGGCTGCAAAATCGATCACCACCACATCCCCCAACTGAGCAGGCCGATCTTCTACCGGCAAGAGGGTGGCCCGCTGATCCCGCCATCGGTCGATGAGCTGGTCAATTTGCTCAGGCTTGACGTCAACACGGGTTGCCGTAACGGTCAGCCCTTTGTATTGGCCAACGCGGGCTTCGGGGTACACCTCAACATATCCTGAGAAGCTGAAGTCTGCTTCGGGGTTGAACTGAGCCAAGAGCTGACCCACCTCATCATCCAGCTCGAACCGGCTAATGGGAGTGAGCCGAGCTTCCTTGAAAGCCTGTTGAATGGCCTCGCTGATCAGGTCATCCACAGCACTGGCCAGGATGCGCTCGCGGCCCACCTGCCGCACAACGAGGTTGCGGGGGGCCTTGCCCTTGCGGAATCCCGGAATTTGGATATTCTGCTCCAGTTGACGCAAGGTTTTTTCGTAGGAGCGCTTCACCCGGTCGGCTTCTACCACGATTTTGAGACCGACCCGGCTGCCAGGGCGTTTTTCTTGGATAACCTGCATAGGAAGTATGAGCTAGGGAGAGGGGCAAGTAGGAGTTCAATTCTACCTCAACGGCCTGTGGGTCAACCTGGGGATTTTAGGCAGGGGATCCCTCGGTGGCCACTTCTTTCACATCCTGGATGTCCTCTTGGGGTTCGGCACGCTTGCTGGGAGGCAGTTGCTTCACTTTGGCTTCCAGCTCCACCACCATTTCCTTGAGTTCGGTGATGGTGACCTCCTTCTCCTGCAGTTGCCGATTTTTTTCCCGGGCTTCGATGCTGAACTGTACGCGCATCCAGAGGCTATACAGCCAGGCGAGGGCGGCCCCAATCCCAGCAGCAGCCAGAAGTTCCATCACCAGAGGGCTTTCGATGCTGACGCCAGGGGCAAAAGTAACCGTGACCGGGGTGGCGTTTTGCATGGCGAAGAGAGCGATTCCTAGGAGAGCCGAGAACAGGATCAGGTAGTTGAACAGTCGCATAATTTTCTCCTCTTGTCTCCTCTTGAGAGGGATCCACTACGGCTTGCCAGCACCAGGATACTCATAAACGGGGATCGGTTTCTTAGAAAAACCAGCCATAGCTGTGTAAGCCTTTGCCCAGAAAGTTGACCCCCAGGTAACATACCCAAACCACTCCAAAACCCAAGCTGGCCAAGAGGGCGGGGCGTCTGCCTTGCCAGCCTTTGGTGATGCGGGCATGCAAATAGGCAGCGAAGACCAACCAGGTAATTAAAGCCCAGGTTTCTTTCGGATCCCAGCTCCAGTAGGTACCCCAGGCTTCGTTGGCCCAAACGGCGCCGGCGATAATGCCGATGGTCAACAGGGGAAAGCCCAGCCCGATCAGCCGGTAGCTGGTGTTGTCCAAGATTTCTGCCAGGCTCAGCCGTTGCCAGGGGATCCCTTCGGGGGCCGGTTGGGGAGGGAGTTCAGCCGACGAGGGGGCAGGACGGGGGGAGCGGAGGCCGGCGTAGGCCAGTTCTGAAGCCGGGGAAGGCAGGGTGGCTTCCGCCCATTCGGGATGGGTTTGGGGTTGGGGAGGGCGAAATTGCAGGCCGAGGGAGTTGCCCTTGAGATGCACTTCCTGACCGCGAGTGACGATGAGAAAGCTGATGGAGAGAAGGGATCCCACCAGCAGCGCCGCGTAGGCCAGCAACATCACAGTCACGTGCATCATCAGCCAGTTGGATTGCAAAGCCGGCACGAGGGGCTGGGCTACCTGCATATCTTCCGGCAGCACCAAGGCAGCAAAGGCTACGATCCCGGTTACAACTGGGGCAGTCATGACCCCCACCCAGCGGCTGCGGCTCCAGTGGAGGGCCAGCAGGTGCAAAGCGGTGATCCCCCAGGCCAGGAAAAACAAAGACTCGTACAGATTACTCAAGGGGAAGTAGCCTGCATCGATCCAGCGGGCCGTCAACAGGGCGGCCATCGTCAAGTTTGCCCCGATCATCCCCGCTAGGCCCAATTCGGCCAAAAGCTGCACCTGGGGAAAAGCTGCCCCACCCCAGTAGAACAGCATGGCCCCCAGAGAAATGGCAAACGCCACGTTGTTGAGCAGAGCTTGCCACTGGGCCAGATCCATGCCCGCAAGAGCTGTTATCGCCAACAGAGCCATACACGACCTCAAAAGTGTCTCCGACCCGGCTTGAGCCAGGCCAGTTGATCCCATTCTAGGGCGGGGGAAGGGATCTTCCCCAAAGGACACATGCTGGTAATGTGGGGATGGCTTGTCTGCGGCTCGGCAGGATACAAAGAGCATTGGGATGTAGGGCTCATGCAAGAACACGCGGGAAATGCCAGGTTGAGAAGGTGGGGGTTGTTGAGATGGTGGATCTGTCTGTTGGCCGCCCTCGTTTTGGCCTCTTGTGGGGGATCCCCGCCTAAACCCCCGCAGGAACAGCTTCCCCAGCTAGAGCGCGTGCCGGTTCCCCCGGAGATTGCCAAGCTGGATGCCCATTTGCAGTATTGTCGCCCGCAAGTTCAGATCCTCAGCCCCAAGCCAGGTGAGGTGTTGCCAGAGCGGCAGGTAACCGTTCGCTTCGCGGTGCAAGGGTATCCGCTTTTCCAAGATCCGCAATTGGGTCTTGGCCCTCATCTGCACGTGGTGCTGGACAACCGGCCCTACATCGCCCATTACGATGCCGATGCTCCCCTCGTTTTCAAGGATTTGGAGCCGGGATCCCATACTCTGCGGGTGTTTGCCGGCAAACCCTGGCACGAGAGCTTCAAAAACTCTGAAGCCTATGCCCAGGTCAGCTTTCACGTGTTAGCTCCCACCCCTGAGTACGTACCACAGCCGCAACTGCCCCTGCTCACCTACAACCGCCCCACAGGCAGCTACGGGGCCGAGCCAATCTTGGTGGATTTCTGGCTGGCCAATGCCCCGGTGCGGGAGAGCCTGTTGAGTGACTTGCCACGGGATTGGCGGATCCGCTACACCCTCAACGGCCAATCCGGCCTGCTGGATCGCTGGGAGTCTTTTTATCTGAAGGGCTTCAGGCCCGGTCGCAATGTGATGGTGCTGGAACTGGTGGACAGCAAAGGGGATCCCATCCGCAATGTGTTCAACAGCGCCGCCCGCGAGATCACCTACACCCCTGGCGGCCAAGACACCCTCTCCAAGCTGGTTCGGGGGGAGCTAAAAGCCGAAGAGGCCCTGGCCATCGTCCAGCCCCAGCCCACCCCTACCCCAACTCCGACACCGGAGCCCACCCCGACTCCAGAACCCACGCCCACTCCTACTCCGACGCCAACACCAACTCCGACACCCACGCCCACTCCTACTCCGACGCCAACGCC
>NZ_JANSIA010000105.1:0-9437 GCF_047461835.1 Synechococcus sp. R60.1
GGGAAGGGGATGCGGATTTGAATGGTGCGAATGTGATTGCGCTCTTGGGGGCTGTCGTAAACCAGCCTAGAGGTTCGGGCTTGTTTTGTTCTCTGGTAGGGCAGAGCAGGCTCAGGGCTACTGAAAGCCCGCTCCGTACCGCTTAGCGGTCGGAGTCGGGTAGTTTACGGCCTCTTCTTGGTCGTGGGTGACGTACAAAAAGGTGAGACCAAGGCGGTGTTGTAGGGCCTTGAGTTCAAACTGCATCTGTTGGCGCAACTTCAAATCCAGCGCCCCCAAAGGTTCATCCAGCAAGAGCACCTGCGGTCGGCCAACCAAAGCCCGCGCCAAGGCCACCCGTTGCCGTTGCCCCCCTGAAAGTTGGCTGGGTTTACGGGATCCCAGATCGGGCAGTTGTACCAGCTCCAGCGCCTCTTGCACTCGCTTTTGGCGCTCCTTCGGCGGTATGCCGCGGATCATCAAGCTGTAGCCAACGTTCTCCGCCACCGTCATGTGGGGGAAGAGAGCATAGTCCTGAAACACCGTGTTCACAGGCCGTCGGTAGGGCGGCAGACCCAAAACATTCTGGCCGTTCAATTCGATCTGCCCCTCATCCGGACGCTCAAAGCCCGCGATCATCCGCAAACAGGTGGTTTTGCCCGAACCCGACGGCCCCAACAACGTAAAAAACTCCCCCTGCTGCACCTCCAAATCCACCCCGTCCACCGCTTGGATCCCGGAAAAGTTGCGGCTGACCCTCCGCAAACGAATGGCAGGTGGGGATCCCTCCTCTCTCCCGGCTTGGGCTTTGGCGGAGCTGACATCAGAGGCGAGGACAGATTCGGCAATCATAGCGACAGGGTCAGCCAATGAACCCATTATGAGGGATCTATTTACGAGGGTTGACAGGTCTCAGCAAGGCAGGAAAGGTTCCAGGCCAAGAGCAGAGGTGGTGTGCGAGGGTGAAAGCTCGCCGGAAACCCACCCGACCGGTCGCGAAAGCGGGCCGGAGGCCTTTCGCGGAAGCGGACCGGAGGCCTTGTTTTTGCATGGGATCCCTGTTTTTGCATGGGATCCCTTGACCACTGGGGATCTGAGTCCCACCCTTGTTACAGAAATTTAGAATCGTTACAATAAGTTAGAATCTTTGCTCATCTTTGCATCGCAGGTTTTATCCTATGGCACTCACTCAGCAGTTTCCCGTGCTACTCGCCTCAGCTTTGCGTCACGACAGCGTAACTCCGCGCTGGTCTCAAGTGGCGTGGACCGTTTTGCGGGTGGTGGCAGGGCTATTCATGATTCACAACGGCCTTGACAAACTGGCAGATATCGAAGGATTTGCGACGGCTTATGTAGAAGTGATCGGGTTGCCCTTCCCGATCTTTTTTGCTTATGTAGCCGCCTATACCGAGCTGATTGCAGCCCCCATGGTGGCGTTGGGTTTGTTGACCCGAGGGGCAGCACTGGGCTTGTTCGCCACGATGGCAGTGGCCATGTTCCATCACATTAAGGTGGCCGGCTTTAGCGTTCCCTATCTGGAGCTGTCGGCCATTTACGCAGCGATCTTCTTGGCCTTTGCGGTGAATGGGGGCGGCTGGTTCTCTGTGGATCAGCTCTTGGTGAATGCAATCGAGTCGTGGCTGAACCGCGCCAGCCGGGAAAAGTTGGAGAGCTTGCAGTCTTCGTTGCAGGCCACGGAACGGGTAATTGCGCTGGGCGAGGAAGAGGCCGAGGCCGCCAAGACCACCGGATCCTGAGCTTTGGTGGCCATTCCCGATAGCGGCGAGGCTGCTCCTCTCTCCCTCTGAGAGAGAGGTTAGCAGTGAGAGTCATCCTGCTAAATGCGGCTGGCGGCCCGCTCCATCAGGCGTTGGTGGGTGGAGCGCACAGGCTCTCCTGGCTTGGGTTGCCGCTGCACGTAGGTGCCATCAGGGCGCAACTCCCAGGCTTGCCGGTTGTCCGTCAGGCAGATGTCCAAGATCGCCTTGAGCTCCCGCTGCAACGCGGGATCCTCCACAGGGGTAACCACCTCAACGCGCCGATCCAGGTTGCGGGTCATGTAGTCGGCACTGCCGATGAAGTACTCTTCCTGGCCGCCATTGTAGAAGTAGAAGATGCGGGAGTGCTCCAGGAAGCGCCCGATGATGCTGATCACGCGGATGCGTTCGCTTAGGCCGGGGATCCCCGGCTTGAGGCAGCACATGCCGCGCACGATGAGATCGATCTCCACCCCGGCTTGGCTGGCCTCGTAGAGCAGCCGGATCATTTCCGGGTCGGTGAGAGAGTTGATCTTGACGATGATACGCCCCTGGCCCCCCGCTTGGGCATGGCGCATCTCGCGGCGGATCAGGGCTTCCATGCCTTGGCGTAGGGTTCTGGGGGCCACCAAGAGCTTGCGGAATTGCCGTTGCCGTGAGTAGCCCGTCAGTAGGTTGAACAATTCCGTAACATCGTTGCAGAGGGTCTCATCGCAAGTGAACAGCCCTAGGTCGGTATAGATACGGGCAGTTTTGGGGTTGTAGTTGCCGGTACCGATGTGGACGTAGCGGCGCAGGGATCCCTCCTCTTCCCGCACCACCAAAGCCAGTTTGCAGTGGATTTTCAGCCCCGGCAGGCCGTAGGCCACGTGGACCCCGGCTTTCTCCAGCTTTTTGGCCCAGAGGATGTTGTTTTCTTCGTCGAAACGGGCTTTGAGCTCCACCAGAGCGGCCACCTGCTTGCCGTTTTCGGCGGCCTGAATGAGGGATTTCACCACCGTCGAGTCGCCGGAGGTGCGGTAGAGGGTTTGCTTAATGGTGAGCACCTGCGGATCGTTGGCGGCCTCCTCCAAAAACCGTTCCACGCTGGCGGCAAAAGAATCGTAGGGGTGATGCACCAACAGATCCCCTTCCCGGATGACGGCAAAGATATCCACCGGCTCATCGCTGACCGAGGCAGTGCGCAGGCGGGGCGGGGTGACCGGCCCCCAAGGGGGATCCTTCAAATCGGGCCGATCCAGGCTGAGAAACGCCATCACCCCCCCCATACTCAAGAGGCCATCCACTTCGTACACCGAGTCACTGTTGAGGCGCATCTCTTCGCTGAGCCGTTGTCGGATGGCTGCCGGAGTTTGGCTGGCAATCTCCATGCGCACCACTGAGCCGAAGCGGCGCTTGCGCAGCTCTTCTTGAATGGCAGCCAGCAGATCGTCGGCCTCGTCCTCTTGGATTTCCAGATCGGCATCCCGGGTGATGCGGAAGGGGTAGTACTCCAGCACCTGCATGCCGACAAACAGCGCTTCCAGATGGTGGGCAATCACCTGATCCAGCGGCACAAAGCTCACCCCATCCCGCAGCGGCACAAAGCGGGGCAAGGTGTTGGGCACCTTCACGCGAGCAAAATGCTCCTTGCCAGTCTCTGGATCCCGCACCACCACCGCCAAGCTGAGGCTGAGGTTGGAGATGTAGGGAAAGGGATGGCCTGGATCCACCGCCAAGGGGGTGAGCACTGGAAACAAACGCCTCTCAAAGTAGTCCCGCAGCTCCTGCCGTTCCGACTCGGCCAGCTCGGAAAAATCGCGGATGTGAATGCCCTGTTCCGCCAGCTTGGGCACCAGTTCCTGCCGGAAGCAAGTGTGCAATTTTCGAATCAGGGGGCGCAGGTGGCTCGAGATCTGCTGCAACTGCTGCTGCGGTGTAAGGCCATCCGGGGTTAGCACCAACACGCCCGTTTCCAACTGACGACGGATCACCGCCACCCGCACCATGAAAAATTCGTCCAGGTTGCTCTCAAAGATGGCCAGAAACTTCAGCCGCTCCAGCAGCGGTGTGCGCTCATCCAGGGCCTCGTGCAAAACCCGGGCATTGAATTCAATCCAGCTCAGCTCCCGGTTGAAATACTGCTCCGGCAGAGCATAGCCCTCTTGGATGGGTGTAGTCCGGATCCCTGGTTGTCCGGCATCAGGGGGGCAGCCCGTCGTGTCGGGGTTGCAGGGTGGCCAGGAAGGGTCAGTTTCCTTGGGACGCGGAGTCATGACGACAGAGGGCTGGGTTATCTCAAACACGTCAACAACAGCTGGAGCCGACCCAATCCTATCCTGCGGGGTTCTGCTTAGGCGAAGGAGAAGTGCCCAAGACGGGCTTGGGCGGACGTTCAGGCAACAATCCTTGAGAGCGCGTCAGAAGAATGACCTGGAGCAGGATCCCGATCAACAAAATGCGCAAAGGGCCAGCCCGGGTGGCCCACTGGGGCGGCAAACGGTTGGTGAGCCACTCGCTGCCCGACCACACCCCCCAAATTACCAGCGCTCCCAGCAAGGCGCCGCGATTGTTGCCACTGCCCCCCGCGATCAGCATTACCCAAACGATAAAGGTGGCAAACTCCGGTTGAAAGGCTTCTGGGCTGATGAAATTGACAAAATGGGCGTAGAGGGCCCCCGCCAACCCCATGAGCATGGATCCCAGCACAAACGCCTGCAGGCGAAACTGGAGCACATCTTTGCCGGCGGCCATGGTTGCCGGTTCATCCTCGCGAATGGCCCGCAGCACCCGCCCCCAGGGGGAGCGATAGGCCCGCTCCGCAGCCCAATAGACCACCGCCAAAATGACCAGCACCAAGCCCAAGTAGAGAAGGGTATCCTGACCTGGGATCCAGCCGCGAAAGGGTCGTGGAATGCGGGTAATTCCCCGTACGCCATTGGTCAGCCAGCCCTCATTTCTCAGGATTTGGCTGATGATCTCAGCAATGCCGATGGTGGCGATGGCCAAGTAGTCGGAACGCAGCTTCAGGGTAATCAACCCGATCAAAAAGGCAATCGCCCCGGCGACAGCCACAGCTATGGCAAAACCCACCCAAAAGGGCAGATTGAAGCCGCCCAAATGCTCGGCGCTTGGGGGTGTGGTGACAATGGCGCTGGCATAGGCTCCCACGGCAAAAAAAGCCCCCACCCCGATGTTGAACATGCCGGCGTAGCCCCACTGGATATTGAGGCCCAGCACCAGCACGCCGTAGATCCCCACCAAAATCAGAAAGAAAATGCCGTAGCTCAACATCAGACATCCCCCCCACCTGGGGATCCCAGTAATCCCGTGGGTCGGAAGATCAGCAGCAATACCAATATGGCGAAGGCCACCCCGGTTTTATAGGCAGGGTTCATCACCAAGGTGGAAAACTCTTCCGCCAGGCCAATCACCAGCCCTCCAGCAATGGCCCCGTAAGGGCGACCAATGCCGCCGAGAATGGCCGCTGCAAAAATGGGCAGCAATAGCCGCCAGCCCATGGTGGGGTGCAGACGGGTATCCATGCCCAGGAACACACCTGCTGCACAGGCCAAGGCTGCGCCGATGGCCCAAGTCCAGAGGACGATCCGCTCTGTATCAATGCCGGTAATCTTGGCCAGCTCAAAATTGTCGGCCATGGCCCGCATCGCTTTGCCCACCCGCGTGCGTTGTAAGAAGAGATGCAGTGCCACCACCAACAGGGCTGTTCCCGCCAGGATTACCGCCCAATCGGGCTTGATGCGCAGCTCTCCAAGCCGCCACGGCAACTGGATCCCGCTGCGGTACACCTGATTGTTGGGCCCCCAGATGATCTGCACCAGGCTGCGCAGAATCAGGGCGGTGCCAAAAGAAGAAATGAGCAAGATCACTGGTGCCTCCCGGCGCAGGCGGCGATAAATGAGTTGGTCGATCCCAACTGCACAAAGTACCGTGGCCAAGGCTGCCGGGATCAGGCTCACCCCAATCGGCCAACCCAGCCCGACCAACGTCAGGCCGAAGTAGGCCCCCAGCGTCATCAGATCCCCATGGGCAAAGTTGGCAAAGCGCAAAATGCCAAAGGTCAGCGACACCCCAATTGCTCCCAGGGCGTAGATGCTGCCCAAGACAAGGCCGTAGATGAAAAGTTGCAACAGTTGGGTCACGCTTGCCCCCAAAAACACTTTGCCCTGATAATGCCACGGGTTTGCCGAGAGCGGGATCCGGCTCAGCGCAGCGGAAGGATACGGCTGATCGCGCCAGCGGGACGGAGTCCTAAGAAAGCTAGGGTAGGGGAGAGCGCCCACAAGGAAGAAGATCCATGCAGTCCAGGTCTTTGTCTGTCCTCCGTTTCCTGGCCGTTTTGGCCCTGCTGAGCGCGGGCTGTGGCGGGCCGGAGTGGGATCCCGATGCGCCTTCCGAGCCCATCTCCACCCCCCAGTTGATCTACGAAGACATCACCCTCACCCAAGCCAGGCCCGACGGCGGCATTCTTTGGCGCT
This sequence comes from Synechococcus sp. R60.1, assembly GCF_047461835.1. Lineage (NCBI taxonomy): Bacteria > Bacillati > Cyanobacteriota > Cyanophyceae > Synechococcales > Synechococcaceae > Synechococcus > Synechococcus sp. R60.1. Next base: position 6,215 of record NZ_JANSIA010000105.1, read on the forward strand.
TACAGGCTCGCCTGGCCGAATATGAGTCCCCCCCAGAAAATGGTGCCGCTCCTGTGCAGTTGGGATCCGCCCATTTGCAGGCCGTTCAGGGAGAATTTTTCGACGAAGACAACCGCGCCATCCGCACCCGCGCCGAGCAAGGCTCTGCCTACCCCGGCGAACGACGTCTGGAATTGAGGGGTCAAGTCGAGGTGGAATCGGAGCGAGACAACCTGCGTCTGGAGGCCCAGCGGGTGGAATGGCTGCCGGAACAGCGCCTCCTCCAAGCTGAGGGCCAGGTGAAAGTGGAGCTGTTGGAGGGCCAGGGATCCCTGTGGGGGGATCGGCTGCTCGTTGATTTTGGCCAAGCCCAGATGCAGCTGGAGAACTGGGATCCCACTCAGCCGGTGCGGGCAGAGTACCGGGATCCGGATCTGGAGCTGGCTGCCAGCCGTTTTCTGTGGCAATTTGGCGTCGGGGAAGTGCAGGCAGTAGGGTCTGTAGAGGTTTACGCTCCCTTACAAGCTTTGCGCCTCAGGGGCGAGCAGTTGCGGGCTCCCCTGCCTCTAACCGAGTTGCGCATATTGGGCAACGGGCAAGCCAAAGCCGAGCAAACCGGTCAAGAGCTGCAGGCCCAGGAGATCCGCTGGCGCATCGGCTCCACCCAGCTGCAGGCCCAGGGCAACGTGCGCTACCGCCAGCCCGGCCAGGCTCTGACCGTTAGGGGCAACCAAGGGATCCTGGATTGGCAGGCCAACACCGCTCGGATCCAAGGCAACAGCCAAACCCAGCTCACTTTGCCCTAAGGGGGGCTGGGGGGAAGCAGAAAGCTGGCCGAGAGCATGGCAGGATAGGGATACCTTTAAGGAAAAGTATCGGGTGAGTTGTGGTGAGCTTTGAGGACTCCGTCCGAGTGGCGCAAACAGGACATTCCCCCGCAAGGGCCGGCGCTGCTGCCGTAGAACGCCCCAACATCCTGCTGATCGTGCTGGATACCCAGCGGGCGGATCGTCTCTCCTGCTACTGGTCGGAAGCGGAGCGTGCCCGCCAACTGCCCACCAGCCCCAACCTGGATCGGCTGGCTGCCGAATCCACCCTCTTCGAGCGGGCCATCGCCCCTGCCCAATGGACCATCCCCTCCCACGCTTCCCTCTTTACGGGGGAATATCCCAGCACCCACCAGACTGTCCAAGCAGATCTGGAGCTGAGCCCCGCCCTGCCCACCCTGGCAGAGCTGTTGCAGCTGAGCGGCTATACCACTGTGGGCTTTTGCAACAACCCTCTGGTGGGGATCCTGAAAAACGGCTTGCGGCGCGGCTTTGAAACCTTTTACAACTACGGTGGCGCTCTGCCCACCCGCCCCCCCGAAGGCACCCCCTTGCCCGCCCCCTTGAACCGCTGGCTGGCCGCCTACACCCAATTTTGGCGGCGGCTCTCCTATCCGGTGCAAAACGCCTTTGCCCGCTCCGACGCCCTCTTCCAGCTGGCGCTGCACCCCTGGTTTGCCTCCCTCTGGACCCGCCTGCTCAACTTCAAAGGCAACACCGCCGCCTCGATTGCCGACCTCAACCGCTACCTGCAGCAGATGGCCCGCCGCCGGTCGGATCCCGGAGCACGGCCCTTCTTTTGCTTTGTCAACCTGATGGAGCCCCATCTGCCCTACTGGCCGCCGGAGCCCTTTGTGCAGAAATACGCCCCCTATTTCAAAAGCAACCGCGAGGCCCGCGACTTTTTGCGCCAATACAACGCCCAGCCCTACCGCTGGATGGCGCCCCTGCCGCAGCCCCTTTCTCCACTGCAAGCGCAGGTGCTGCGGGATATCTACGATGCTGAGGTGGCCTACCAAGATCACCTACTGGGATCCGTCTTCGACACCCTGCGCCACACCGGCCTGGAGCAGAACACGCTGGTGGCCATCGTCGCCGATCACGGCGAAGGCCTGGGAGAACACGACTTCGTCGGCCACGCCTTTGTGGTCTACGAAGAGCTGATCCGCGTGCCCCTCATCCTGCGCTATCCCGGCCACTTCCCGGCAGGAAAACGCATTGCCACCCCCGTTTCCACCCGCCGCCTCTTCCATACCCTCCTGGAAGCTGCCGGCTTTAGCCCCAACCTTTCCCCCAACGGTGCCCCCTGTGTCAGCCTCAAGCTCCGCCGCGAGGTCGCCCGCCTCAGCTTGGCCCGCACCTTGGCAGGGGAAGATCCCGAGCAGGGAACAGTGCTCAGCGAAGCCTTCCCGCCCCACCTCCTCATTCGGGCTATGGAAAGCCGTAACGACAGCCTGCTGCGGGCGCGTGCCTGTTACGACATCCGCCGTGCCCTCTATGAGGGGATGACCAAGCTCATCCAAACGGGGGATCGTCCCAGCCTCTACAACTTGGAGCAGGATCCGGCGGAGCTGCGGGATCTGCTCTGGGTCGGCGACGGGGATCCTGTCTCCTCTCTCCCTGATGCTGATCCGCAACGCTGTCACGACGGGTCGGCGGGGGAAGCCGGCTGGCCCCAGGCTTGGCTGGCTCGCCTGCAGCAGGGGCTGAGAACGTGGGTGAGCTGGGCAGAGTCCCGGCGGCCTAGCACGGCTCCTCGCAAGGTGAATGTGGAAAGCGATGCCGACTTGGTGCGGCAGATGCAAGAGCTGGGCTACTTGGAGTAGGCAGGGATCCCGCTATTCCAGCCCTCCTTCCTCCTCCCTGTGATCCCGCACATAGCCGTTTAGATCGTAGTCATCCATGTCATCCATCTCCTCCGGATCCGCCGTTGGCCAATCCTCATTTTGCCCGCCGATAATCACGCGGCTGAGGCCGATGTATTCCAGGCTGAGGGTGCGCAGGGCGTTGATCAACACATCCAGCGCCATCGCATCGGCGGTGCCCAGATCAAACCAGCAGCGGGCCCAGTTGTCCTTCTCTTCCAGGGATCCCATGTTGTGCATTAGGGAAGGCAAGGGCTCCGATTCGTTGGGATACTCCAGATAGCTCAGATCCACCTCGGCCTCTTGGGCCACCAGACGCTCGGCGTTAAATCCCCCCAGTTTGCCCAACACGTACCACGACTCCAGCACCTCGTTGAGGTACTCCAGCTCAGCTTCGACCGGCGGCTCGGCAAACTCAAACCAGATCCACAGATTTCCCGGATCGCACTCGCGAAACTCCACTTGCATGGACAGTTCCTGATACATTTACGCTGAACACTGCTGAACATCACTGTTCAACTATGCAGCGATAGCATTCTGTTTGTTTCCAAA
>NZ_JANSIA010000106.1:0-9382 GCF_047461835.1 Synechococcus sp. R60.1
TAGTAATCCGTACTGAACATATTATACATTATTTTCAGTATAGTTGAGCTTATTATTGACTAGAGTCATGCTCTTGCCATCTCACTTTTATGCCCAGCTCCATCATTTCCCCGGAAAACCTGCTGGATCTCTGTGAACAGGGTGTGTACAAGGCGTTGGCCGCTGGAGCCGACCAGGCAGAAGTGTTTGCCAACTCAGGCCGGGAAACGGAAGTCACTTTTGAGAAAAATGACCTCAACCTGGCCCGCAGCAGCAGCGAGACCCTGTTCGGCATTCGGGTTTTCTGCGACGGCAGGCTGGGCTTTGCCACCTCCAACCGCCCAGAAGAGTTAGCTGAGACGGCTGCTGAGGCTGTGACCATGGCCAAGGCTTCGCCGGCGGATCCCCTCAACGGGCTGCCGGAGCCCCAACCTTTGCCCCAGGTGCCCTTTGCCCTCGACCCAGGCCTGCTGGAACTGGATGCCGCCGAGCTGACCCAGTTGGGATCCCAATTGCTGGAGTGGGTGCGCTCCAAAGACCCTCGCATCACCATCGACAGCGGCTCCCTCAGCGTGGAGGAAGAGACCCTGGCCATCGCCTCTTCCACCGGCATCCGGGCCAACTACCACAGTGTCGAGGCGGGGGGATCCCTGTTTGGCATGGCCATCGACGGGGACGAGGTGGGCAGCTTTGCCTACGACGGCGACAGTGTGCAGAAGCGGGCCGATCTCATCCCAACGCTGGAGCGGGCTTTTGATCGCTTTGTCCAAAAATGTGTGGGGGCGCTGGGGGCTACCGAAGGGGAGAGCTTTCGCGGCCCTATCATTCTCCCTCCAGATGTGGTGGAGGACTTCCTGGGGGATCTCCTCTTTGTCTTGGGGGCGGATGCGGTGCGCAAAGGCAAAAGCCCCTTGGCGCAAAAAATGGGATCCCGGATCGCCAGCCCGTTGCTCACCGTGGTTTCTGAAGGCCTGGGCCTGCCCGGCTACCCCATTGAGCCCTTCGACCGCGAAGGGATCCCTCGCCAAATCACCCCCTTGGTTCACGAAGGGATCCTCTGCAACTTCATGTACAACAGCTACGAAGCTCGCGCTGCCGGGATCCCGTCCAACGGCCATGCCACAGGGGGGGCGGGCAGCCTGCCGGGGGTGGGGCCAGCTTGTTTGAGAGTGGCGCCGGGGACAACCCCCCTGTCTGAGCTGTATGCCATGGAGCGGGGCATTATTGTCACCCGTCTTTCCGGCAGCAGCAACCCCATTACCGGCGACTTTTCCGGGGTGGTGAAAGGGGGCTTCTTGGTCAAAGGCGGCGAGAAACGCCCCATCCTGGAGACCACCATTGCCGGCAATCTCTACGATTGTTTGCGCAATATCTCCGCCATTTCCCAGGAAGTAACGGTTTTCAACGGCACGGCTGCCTTTCCCGCCCTGCGCATTGAAGATGTATCCATCACTGCGGGCTAAGTAAAGCTAGGGGTGTCGAGATCCCGGCAACAGCGATTAACCTCATTCCCAAAAGCTGCGGAGTTGTTCCCATGGGCCAGGAGATCACCTGCCTCCGTTTTGGTACTGCAGACTTTGCTCAGTTTGCAGCTCGGCTCCAGCAAGAGACGGATTTGCTGGAGCGCTGGTTGGCCGGTGCGCCGGGGCTGGATCCGGCTTGTCAGCCCTTTGCCCAGGGATCCCCGGTGGGCGGGTTTGAGCTGGAGGCATGGCTGGTGACCCCTCAGGGGGATCCGGCCCCGATCAACTCAGCCTACCTGGAAGCGGTGAATGATCCGCTGGTGGTGCCGGAACTGGCCCAGTTTAACGTGGAGATCAACAGCCGGCCCCAAGTTTTGACCGGCTTGGCTCTGCGGCAGTTTCAGCAAGAGCTGGGCCAAACGTGGGATCGCTGTTGCCGGGTGGCCGAACACTTGCAGGCGGGGTTGATGATGATCGGCATTTTGCCTACGGTGCAGCAACGGCAATTGACCCTGAAGATGATCTCGCCCCGCAAGCGTTACCTGGCCCTCAACGAGCAGATCCTGAACTTGCACCGGCGTGAGCAATCCCAAGCGATCCCTTCCCTGGGGCTAGATATCGAAGGACCGGCTGGGCGGTTGCGGGTTACCCACCCGGACATCATGCTGGAGGCGGCGACCACCTCCTTTCAAATCCATCTGCAGGTATCCCCCCAACAGGCGGCCCGTTACTTCAACGCTTCCCTGCTCGTGTCAGCCCCCTTGGTGGCGCTGGCGGCCAATTCCCCCTACCTGTTCGGGCACGATCTGTGGGCAGAAACCCGCATCCCTTTGTTTGAGCAAGCTTTGGATGGGCCACCCCCGCCCTCCCCCACCCACTGCCCCCGCGTCACCTTCGGGCAAGGCTATGTACAGGGATCCCTAATGGAGCTGTTCTGGGAAAATGTGCATCGCTACCCGGTGGTGCTGCCGCAAACGTTGGCCGCCTCTCCCTGGGAGCTGGCCCATTTGCGCCTCCACAACGGCACCATCTGGCGCTGGAACCGACCCCTGATCGGCTTGGATCCGGTTCCCCATCTGCGCATCGAACAGCGGGTGGCGGCGGCAGGCCCAACCCTACCCGATATGATCGCCAATGCGGCCTTCTACTTTGGTCTGGTGCAAGCCTTGGGATCCCAGCCCGTCCCCCCCGAGCAGGAGCTGAGCTTTGCCCAGTGCTGCGCCAATTTCTACACGGCGGCCCGCTGGGGTCTGGAGGCCCCCATCACTTGGCTCAAGGGTTGGCAGGGATCCCTGCGCCAATTGCTGCTGGAAGAGCTGATCCCCCAAGCAGAGGCGGGTTTGGTTCAACTGGATCTGGCCCCCTCCGATATTCAGGAGTATCTGGGCATTCTCCGCGCCCGCGTCGAGTCGGGGCAGAATGGGGCCACCTGGCAGCGCCGCTATGTCGCCCGGCATGGTAAAGATATGCAACAATTAACCTGTGCCTACTGGGAACGGCAGCGGCAAGGCCAACCGGTACACACCTGGGATCTCAGCTAGGGCTCTCTCCACAGCCGGTTGTACCAGCGGTGGGCCACCGCGGCGGCAGGGCGGACCCTTGCTCAAATTTCGAGCGGGCAGATTCTTGCTCAGAGGGTCTTTCGCGACCCGAGCTACCGCAGCGAAACGGTTCATTTGGACTCCCGCTCCCTCCCACCCTAGGGCCGGAAGCCAGAAGTTTGAATCGAGCCTCTTAGCCCAAACAGCATGCTCACCGTCCTCGATCATCTACCGGATCAACTGCTGGATCTAGAGGCCCATCAGCTTTACGACCGATTGGGTGGGCCAACCCTCATCCATCTGCCGGGACGACGGGATCCCGCCCTGTTTGTGTCCGTCCTGCTGCACGGCAACGAAACCACCGGCTGGCAGGCGGTGCGACAGCTTCTCCGCCGCTACAGTCCTCTGCACCGCTGCCGCGAACGGGAATTGCCCCGCTCCCTTTCCCTCTTCATCGGCAATGTTCAGGCAGCCCGTCAAGGACAACGGCGGCTGGACGGCCAACCCGACTACAACCGCATTTGGGGCTCCGGCTCCACCCCCGAACATGCCATGGCCCAGGCCGTCCTGCAGCAAATGCAGCAGCGGGGCGTTTTTGCCAGCGTCGATATCCACAACAACACGGGCACCAACCCCCACTACGCCTGTGTCAATCACCTGGATGCCCCTACCCTGCACCTGGCCACCTTGTTTGGGCGCACCGTCCTCTATTTCACCAAGCCAGAAGGGGTGCAGAGCATGGCCTTCGGGCGCTTCTGCCCGGCGGTGACCCTGGAATGCGGCAAGCCGGATCAGCCCCACGGCACCCAGCATGCCTACGAATTTCTGGAAGCCTGCCTGCACCTGTCGGCGATCCCGCAGCGCCCTGTCCTCAGCCAAGATATCGACCTCTTCCACAGCGTCGCCATTGTCAAAGTCCCGGATCAGGTGAGCTTCAGCTTTGGGGAAGAGAATGGCGACCAAGAGGGATCCCCCTCCCACATCCGCTTCCCGCCGGATTTGGATCTCCTCAATTTTCGGGAGCTTCCCCCCCACACCCCCATTGGCTGGACGAACAACGGCTTCCACCTGGAGGTGCAAGACGAGCAGGGCCAAAATGTGGCGGATCGCTTTTTCTATGCCTGCAATGGAGAAATTCGCACCAGCGTGCCCATCATGCCGGGCATGCTCACCCTCAACAGCCGCATCATCCGCCAAGACTGCCTCTGCTACCTGATGGAGCGCTACCCCCTGGCCGGCTGAGCCGGGCTGCCAATTTCCCCGAGGGGATCCCCAAACCAGAACAGGTGGTGCTCCCCACCCCTGCAATAACAGACTCCCCGCTGGCCGCTGTACCCGTCCGCCGAGGGATGGTGGGTACGCTAACGTGGGACAGAGCGACCCCGCAAGCCCTATCCTGAAAACTGCCAACGGCACGCTGAGCCCACGGGATCCCTATGTTGCGCCTGCTGCGGATCGAGAACTTTGCCCTGATCGAGCAATTGGAGATCCCCTTTCGAGCGGGGCTAAACGTGCTCACCGGAGAAACCGGGGCCGGCAAATCCATCATCCTCGATGCTCTGGATGCAGCTCTAGGAGGTACAGCTCGGGCTCTGCGAACTGGCAGCGAACGAGGTCTGGTGGAAGCGATCTTCAGTCCTAATCCTGAACTGCAAGCCTGGCTAGAACAAGAGCACATCGACCCCCTAGAGGAGGGCCTGGTTTGTAGTCGCGAGCTGGTGTTGCGCAACGGCAAGCTCACCAGTCGCCTGCGGGTGAATGGGGTGCTGGTGAACAAAGCCCAGATGCTCAGCCTGCGGGCCAAATTGGTGGAGATCACCGCCCAGGGGCAAACCGTTCAAATCCAATCTCCGCAAACCCAGCGCCGTTGGCTGGACGATTTTGGCGGCGAAGAGCTGTTGCGAACACGGGCGGAGGTGGCTGCCCTTTACCAAACCTGGAACCAACTGAAAACAGAGGTGGAATCCCGCCGGCAAAGCCAACAACTGCGCCTGCAACGGCTAGACCTGCTGGAGTTTCAAGCGCAAGAGCTGGCCGCCCTGCGCCTGGAGGATCCCGACGAAATGGCCAAGCTGGAGCGGGAACGGGAGCGCCTGGCCCACCGCGTGGAACTGCAACAGCAAAGCTACGCAGCTCACCAATTGCTCTATCAAAACGACAGCGGCTCACCGGCCATCGCCGATCTGTTGGGCCAGGTAGAACGGTTGCTCCAGACCATGACCCAGCGGGATCCCGACCTAGCCCCTCTGGCGGAAATGGTCAGCAGCGCTCTCATTCAGGTGGAGGAGGTGGGGCGGGAGCTGGTTCGCTACGGCGAGACGCTGGAGGCGGATCCCGGTCGGTTGAACAAAATTGAACGGCGCTTGGCGCAACTCAGACAAGCCTGCCGCAAATACGGCCCGACCTTGGCCGAGGTGATGGCCCATGCGGAGCGGGTGCAGGCGCAGTTGGCCCAACTGCGAGGAGACAACACCGACCTAGAGGAATTGCAGGTGCGGCTGGACAAAGCTGCCCAAGACCTGGAGCGCCATTGCCAGGTGCTCTCTCAACTGCGGCAACAAGCGGCCCGTCAACTGGAAAAGGCTCTCATAGAAGAGCTCAGGCCGCTGGGGATGAGCGCAGTGCAATTCCAGGTGCAGATCCAACCCGGCCCCCCGACAGCAGAGGGGGTGGATCAGGTGAGCTTTTGGATCAGCCCCAACCCGGGTGAGCCTCTTCAGCCCTTGGCCAGCATCGCCTCCGGCGGCGAGATGAGCCGTTTTCTGCTGGCCTTGAAAGCCGTATTCAGCCGCATCGATCCGGTGGCCACCATGGTTTTCGACGAAGTCGATACCGGCGTGTCGGGCAAAGTGGCACAAGCCATCGCCACCAAGCTGTACAGCATCGCCCGAGATCACCAGATCCTCTGCGTCACCCACCAACCCCTGATCGCTGCCCTGGCGGATCACCACCTGCGGGTTCACAAGGTGGTGCACCAAAAGCGAACTTCTGTGCGGGTGGAGCTTTTGGGAGAACGAGAACGCCGCGAAGAACTGGCCCAACTCACTGCCGGCCACTCCGCCCAAGAAGCGATGACGTTTGTGGAGGCTCTCCTCAACCAAGCAGCTCAACTGCGCAAGCAGCAAATGGCCAGTCCCGCTTGACTCTCCTTCTGGGAAAGGGGAGGGGGGTGAGGGCCTCACCCGCCCAAGAACAGCTCCAGCACCTCAGGATTGTTCAACAAGTTGGGGCCGGTATCCTCAAAGCGGTTTTCTCCCGTGGACAAGACATAGCCCCAGTCCGCCATCTTCAGGGCCTGCTTGGCATTTTGCTCCACCATGAGGATGCTGATGCCAAGACGGTTGATCTCTTGCAGGAGGGCGAAGGTCTGTTCTATATACAGCGGCGACAGGCCGGCGGTCGGCTCATCCAGCAACAACAACTGCGGCTCCACCATCAACGCTCGCCCTATGGCCAGCATCTGCCGTTGTCCACCCGATAGGGATCCCGCCGCTTGGCGTCGTTTCTCTTTCAGGGGTGGAAACAGCTCATAAACCCGCTCCAGTTGGGCGGCAGGGTTGTCGCGTCGGATGAAGGCCCCCATCTCCAGGTTCTCTTGCACGGTGAGGGAAGGGAAGACATTGTTGGTCTGGGGCACAAAGCCGATTCCCCGTCGCACCAGTTGCTCAGCGGGCAGGTGGGTGATGTCGGATCCCTGAAACAGCACTCGGCCTGAGCGGATGGTGGCCAAGCCAAATAAGGATTTCAGCACTGTCGATTTGCCGGCTCCATTGGGGCCGATGATCACCACAATTTGCCCGGGGTTCACCTTCAGGTGGATCCCCTTGAGGATGTCCACCCCCCGGTAGCCGCTGTAGAGATCCTGGATGTCCAGCAAAGGGGTCATGAGAGGGATCCCTCCGAAGGCAGAGGGGAGGGTTGGGGTGGGTTTAGGGAGTCGGCCAGTGCCACAGATCCCAAATAGGCCTCCCGCACGGCTGGGTTTTGTTTGATCTCCTCCATGGATCCCTGGGTGAGAACCTTGCCGGCAGCCATGACCACCACGTGGTCGCAGAGACGGGTCACCAGATCCAGGTCATGCTCGATGATGCAAAAGGTGCAGCCCCGCTCGCGGTTGAGATACTCGATAAAACGCATCAAATCCGCCAGCAGAGTGCGGTTGACGCCGGCCCCCGGCTCGTCCAGCAGGATCACCCGTGCATCGGTCATCAAGGTACGTCCCAGTTCCAAGAGTTTTTTTTGCCCCCCGGAAAGGGTGACGGCCAGTTGATCCCGCAGATGGATCAGGTTCAGCCGTTCCAGAACCTCTTCGGCCCGAGCTTGCAGGTTGCGTTCTTGTCGTTGCACCTGCCGCCAACCGAACCAAGTGGCGAATAGGTTTTCCCCTATCTGGTTGGGGGGAACCACCATCAAGTTCTCCAAGACGGTCATGCGGCCAAACTCCCGCGGGATCTGAAAGGTGCGCACCAGCCCTCGACGGAACAGATGGTGAGGGGGCAGGCCGGTGATGTCTTCCCCATCTAGCCAGATGCGCCCGCTGCTGGGCCGAATAAACCCGGCGATGATGTTAAAGAGCGTGGTCTTCCCTGCCCCATTCGGGCCGATCAAGCCCGTAATCCGACCGGTTTCGATGCGGAAGGAACAGTGATCCACCGCGCTAATGCCGCCAAACCGCTTGGAGATGTCGTCGATAACAATCACGCCGCTGCCTTGGGAAAACCCCGCCGACCGATGAGTTCAGTATTTCTCAAAATATAATGAGCCCAATGGCTGAGTTTGCCCATTATCCTTCCTGGATTCCTACAGGGGCAACTGCCTTTGGAGGCCGCAGCCAGCCCTACAGCAGCCAAGGAACGGGCGAGATCCTGAGTCTGGCCCGCCTGTTTCCCGGAGCCATCTTTTCTTGAGGGAGTGGGGAACGCTTTGAGGTGAGCCAACGTCTGACTACTACGACTCAACACTTGACTTTACTTGACCTTTGGGATCTGAGTTCTACTTTCCCTTCCCTCACAGGAGGTTGTCGGCTATGTCTCGCATGAATAAACTCACCCGACGGGCCTTTGCAGCGGCGGCTGCCCTGACGGCGGCTGCTCTTGCCACCACTCTGCTGCCCAGCACGGCACAGCAGGCCACTCAGGGGCCGGTCAAAATCGGGGCCTTGATGTCTCTTACCGGGGATCTGCAGGCCTTCGGGGAAAACTGCCTCAAAGGGATCAAGCTGGCGATTGACCAAATCAACGCCGCCGGTGGCATTTTGGGATCCCCTGCCCAAGTGGTCGAAGCGGATGACCAGACGTCGGCTCAGCCGGCTATCGACGCAGCTCAACGGTTGGTCACCGTGGAGAAGGTGGCCGGCATCATCGGCGCCTTGGGCAGTGGCATCACCATTCCGGTGGCCACGACGGTCACGGTTCCCAATCGGATCCCGCAAATTTCCCCCGCTTCCACCGCTCCTACCATTACCACTCTGGAGGACAACGATTTTCTGTTTCGCACAGTTCCTTCCGATGCCTATCAAGGGGTAGCCCTGGCCCAGATCACCCGTGAAGAGAAGCTGGAGCGCCTGGCCATCATCTACATCAATAACGACTATGGCCAGGGCCTGGCCGACAGCTTTAAGACGGCTTTTGAAAAGCGGGGCGGCACCATCACCAAGTCGGTTCCCTACGAGCCCGGCAAGGCTTCCTATCGCAGTGAGCTGACCCAACTGAAGGAAGGGGATCCCCAGGCATTGGTGCTGATTGGCTACCCCGAAAACGGTGTGGTCATTTTGCGGCAAGCTTTGGAAGAGGGGCTGTTTGACCGCTTTGTCTTCACCGATGGCATGCGCTCTCCCGACGTGGCAGCCCAGGTGGGAGCCGAAAAGCTAGAGGGATCCATCGGCGTTTCGCCTCAGGCCCTCACCGATAGCAAGGCTTACCAAATCTTTGCCGAAGCCTACAAAGCCGCCTACGGGGAGCTGCCCCCCACCCCCTACATCGACACCGCCTACGATGCCGCTTTTGTCCTGGCTCTGGCCATTCAGAAAGCCGGCAGCACCGATGGCACTGCTGTTCGGGATGCTTTGCGGGAAGTGGCCAATCCCCCCGGCACCGAGATCCTGCCCGGAGAGTGGGCCAAGGCTGTGGAGCTGATCGGCAAAGGGGAAGACATCTTCTACACCGGCGCCTCTGGATCCATCAACTTCGATGAGAATGGGGAGGTGGCCGGCACCTTTGCCCACTGGACTTTCCAAGGGGGGAAGGTGGTGGATCTGAAGGTGTTTGAGCCGGAGAGCTAATTTTCCCCTACGGCTCCTGAGTGGGGGTCGGTTTCTCCTTCCGAGCATGCCTCTAACCCCCAAAACCCTGAACTTTGCTGAATTTACTGAGCTTTAGGCGGTTTGGCAAAAGTCATTGA
>NZ_JANSIA010000107.1:0-9205 GCF_047461835.1 Synechococcus sp. R60.1
CTGACTGTAGAGCTTTGGACTGGTGTTGTCCTGCCCAGACAATCCATCAGGGATTAAACATGGGCAATACAGATAGACCAAGGCCAATTGCTGTGCTACTGTTGCTATTCCTCAAGCAGAGGCGCGCTCCTGCCAGGTGCGCATCTTGCCCGGATTGAGCAACCCATAGGGATCCACTTCTTCTTTAAAACGAATCTGGCGTGGATCCATCACTTTGCGCCCGCCGTCTTCGATGATGAAAGTGTGGGGGTTGGCAATAAATACTCCCTGCTCTTCGTGGTAGCGCATGATCTCGTTTAGACGCTCTTCGGTGGTAAAGCGGACAATTTGCAGGCCGACAGGGGTAGCTTGCCCGTTGATGCGAATCCACTCCAGGTGCATCAGCACTTCGTCGCCAAAATACTCGTACATGTGCTGCACCAGCTTCAGCTCCCGATCGGCGGGAAAAGCCGATTGTAAATAAGTCAGGCTGGGATCCACGCTGCGGCAGTGCAAAGTGGTGTGGTTCCAAGAAAATTCCCCCAGCGAGATCCCCTTGCTGGCCTCCTGGGCCGTTTTGTTGTAAACCACTTGGCCCCCATGTTCCCGGACAAGCTCCAACAGCGGCTCCAGGCTGCATTCGGCCACCATCAACAGGGCCACAGCGGATCCCTCTGGCAGATAGCCCCGCAGCGGCGCAAAGTAGCTGGGGATCGGCCAAGCGTGCAGGCTGATCATCTTCTTGATGATCCCATCCGCATCTCCCAGGGCCTGGCCAAAATGGGCACAGGGCATAAAGCCCACTTCAGGGGGAAAGGCCACCACCAGCTCCGCCCAAGGATAAGCAGGCGCCAGCGGGATCTCCACCTCGGTGATGATCCCATTCAGGCCCCAGGCATGGCTCACTTGGAACACCTCGTCTCCCCGCAGCTCCAGCACCCGGGGCTCTTCCTCCAGGGTGACCACCCGCAAACCCAAGATGTTGCCGCGATCCCGCAGTTGGCCGTAGGTTACAGAGCCAATGCCGCCGCTGCCGCCGGCAATGAACCCCCCGATGGTGGCCGTGCGATAGGTGGAAGGAGCCATGCGGATCTCCCAGCCCATCTCCCGGGTGTGTTTGTCGATGGCCATCAACTTGGCTCCCGCCTGCACCCGCGCCAAGCCCGGCTTTGCCCAAAGCACCTGGTTGAGCTTGCCCATGTCCAGGATCACACCCCCGGCCAGCGGGATACATTGGCCGTAATTACCGGTACCGGCACCGCGCACCGTAACCGGGATCCGCAGCCTGGCACAGGCCGCTGCCACCCGCATCACCTCGGCCTCATCGGCGGGGCGCACCACCAAATCTCCCCGCTTGTCGCTCAGTTGTCGGCTCAGCACGGGGCTGTAGTGGTAAAAATCCAACGACAACTTGGCCACCTGAGCCGGATCAGTGATGATCTCAATACCCTCTAAGTCAGAACGCAAAGCCTGCAGCTTGTCAGGAGCGGCAACGATCATGGGTATCCGTATTTGGGTGCAACGGTTCTTCAGACTCCATCATCGGCAGAAATTGCCTGCAAAAGGGTTTGCCGAGAACAGTATGGGAAGGATCCCTGTCCGGCCAGGTCGATTAGCCGAAGCGGCCCTCCACATAATCTCTTGTGGCTTGCTTGGTGGGGCTGTTGAAGATGACTTCAGTTCTGTCAAATTCAATCAGCTCGCCCACACGGTTGGAGCCCACCAGCTCCACGCTGAAGAAAGCCGTCATATCCGAGACGCGGCTGGCCTGCTGCATGTTGTGGGTGACGATGATGATGGTATATTCCTCCTCCAGCTCCTTCATCAGCTCTTCGATACGGCGGGTGGAAATGGGATCCAGTGCCGAACAGGGCTCATCCATCAAAATCACATCCGGCTGTACCGCCAGAGCGCGGGCAATACACAAGCGCTGCTGCTGCCCTCCCGACAGCGACTGACCATTTTCTTTCAACTTGTCTTTGACTTCATCCCAGAGGGCAGCCCGTTTCAGCGAGGTTTCCACCACCTCGTCCAAGTCCACCTTCATCCCCAGCACCCGCGGGCCGTAGGCCACGTTGTCGTAAATGCTTTTGGGGAAGGGATTGGGTTTTTGGAAGACCATGCCGATACGCCGCCGCACCGCCACCGGATCGACTTCTTTGGCGTAGAGATCCTTGCCGTGGTAGGTGAGCTTGCCCTCTACACGAGCACCGGGGATCAAATCGTTGGTGCGGTTGAAGCAACGTAGGATCGTGCTTTTGCCACAGCCGGAAGGGCCGATAAACGCAGTAATCTGTCGGGCTGGGATGTCCAGAGTAACATTTTTTACCGCCAGATTGGAGCCATAGTAGACATTCAGGTTCTCGGTCCTGAAAACGTAAGAGGTCTGGTTAAGAGATTGAGTTTGCATGGCAGCACTCACAAAAAGAGCTAGAGTTCGACGAAGAGTTCGATTCAAGACTTTGTTGAGAATCCTCAGGCTATTTCCTGGTCTTGTACACCAAAAAGCGAGCGGTCAAGCTGGCCGCCAAAACAATGGCTAACAAAACCAAAGCGCCCGCCCAAGCCAGCTCCTGCTGCACCCTGTAGGGAATGATGGAGAAAAAGTAGACCATCACCGGCAAGGTAGCCACCGGGCCAAAGAGATTAGTAGACCAGAAATTGTTGTTGAAGGCGGTAAAGAGCAGAGGTGCAGCCTCGCCTGCCGCTCGGGCCAAAGCCAGGATTAGCCCGGTTACGATGGCCGGTGCCGCTGCCGGCAAAACAACGCGCATTGTGGTCTGAAAGCGATTTGAGCCCAGGCCAAGGGAAGCCAAGCGCATGTCGGGCGAAACCAGCAGCAACGCCTCCTCGGTGGAGCGGATGACAATCGGCAGCATCAGCACGCCAAAAGCCACCCCTCCCGAGAAAGCCGAAAAGCCGGATCCCCTCACCACCACAGCATAGGCAAACAGGCCGCAGAGAATGGCCGGTACCCCCGTGAGCACATTGCAGGAAAACTTAACCAGATAAGCCAAGCGGGTGCCGCGACCGAATTCAGACAAGTACACTGCCGCCAAGATGCCGAAGGGAAAGCTCAAAGCCGCCCCCGTAGCCAGCACCATTAAATTGCCGACAATTGCGTGACCAAAGCCCCCTTCCGCCAGGCCAGGGGCAGGGTAGCGGGTCTGGGTGAGGACATCCCAATTTATCCGCTGGATGCCTTCCTTGCCCACATCCCACAGCACCCAAGATAGGGAAGCTATGATCACCGCCACAAAGAGGCCACTCAGCAGGGTTAGGACAATGCCTGTGTAATTGCGGACAGGGGCAATGGCGGCACGAGTAATGTCGATGTCAACCTTCTCAGGGGCAAGCTGTGCTGAGTCGGACATGATAACAGTGCTCCTTTATCTTCTTTCTGCTTCCCAAGTTACTGCTCCAAGTTTTGAAACTTGCGGATGATGATCTCGGCAACAGTGTTGACCAATAACGTCAGCACCATCAGCACCACGCCGGCATACATGAGAGCCGAAACCTGCAAGCGTCCTGCCTCGCCAAACTGAGAGGCAATCAAGCCAGTAATGGTGGATCCCGGCTGCATTAGGGAGATATTGATGCGGTTGGCGTTGCCGGAAAGCATGGCCGCTACCATGGTCTCTCCCAGGGCCCGTCCCAGCGCCAGCATGATCGAGCTGACAATGCCCGACAGGCCGGCAGGGATCATCACCGTTAAGAGGGTCTCCCAGCGGGTTGCCCCCAGAGCCAAAGCGCCCTCTTTTAGGCTGCGTGGCAGAGATTCAAGGGTACTGCGGGTAATGGAGATGATGATGGGAGAGATCATGATCCCCAGCACCATAGCCACTATCAACAAGCTGGGCCCCCGCGGAGCCGGGCCACCCAAGAAAGGGATCCAACCCAGCGTCTGGTTAATGGCTCGAAAGATGGGCCGCACTGCTGGAATCAGCACAAAGATCCCCCATAGCCCCAGCACCACACTGGGAATGGCCACGATCAGCTCAATGGCAAAGCCAATCGGCTCCGTTACCCACTTGGGGGCAAAACCTTCCGTCAGGAAGATGGCAGTGCCAATGCCCAGAGGGATGGCAAAAATCAAAGCCACCAGAGAGGTTACCAAACTGCCATAAATCTGTGGTAGCACTCCGTAGATGTTTTCCACCGGGTTCCAGCGGGCAGTAACCAGGAAGCCCAAGCCAAACTGCTGAATCGCCAGCAGAGCCGCTTCGGTGGTTTGAAGAATCACCCAGATGAGGATAATGCCGGCAAACCCTGCCAAGGCCAGCGTCAGGCGGACAAAGCCCACATCAACAGCCCGAGACAGGCTCGCCTTTTTCTCAATGTCAACATCGATATCCGGGTTTGGTGGTGAACCATAACCCGTAGCCGCTGAAGTCATAGCCTCTCTCCCATGATCATCTTCGGTTCAAAACTTTCCTAAAAATCCCACCGTGCAAGGTAAGCCCAGCAGCCGACCGAGAAAGCCTCATCTGCCTCCTCAGCCGGCCACCAGCTCCACTCTAGTGGAGTTCAGGCTGCAACCCAGTCATCGCACCGCATTGGGGTTAACGGTGATGGCATCCAGCTCTGCAAAGATCCGCTGGATAGCCGCCTCAGGCATAGGGATGTAGTCCAGCTCCTTGGTGATGGCTTGACCCTCTGGCCCCTGGGTCCACTTCAGAGCCTCCACCAGCTTGGTCAGCTTCTGCTGATCGGGATACTCGCGGTACAGCATCACCCAGAACAAGCCCACGATTGGGTAGTCATTTGGCCCTTCAGGGTCGGGCACCAACAGCGCAAAGTTATCAGGAATGGGAGCATCCAGCGCCGAGGTAGCTGCCTCAGTCGAGAACTCAACAATGTTGCCCGCTTTGTTTTCCAAGCGAGCAGTGGCCATCTTTTCCAGCTTGGCATAGGACTGGTTCACGTAGCCAATCGCCCCTGGCTCCTGCTTGATGGTGGCGGCTACGCCCTCATTCCCTTGGGCTCCAATGCCAACAGGCCACTCGACAGAAGTACCAGCACCGGCTGTCCAATTAGGGCAGACAGTTCTGATGTGGTTGGTGAACACAAAGGTAGTCCCAGAACCATCAGAGCGGTGTACCCAGGTGATGTCCAGGGGTGGCAGCTTGTTTGCTATACGTGGGTTCTCGGCCTTGATGCGAATGTCGTCCCAGCGAGTGATCTCGCCGGTCACGATGCCGCAGTAGGTTTTCCGCTTCAGGATGAGCTCTCCGTCTTCAATGCCGGGCAGGTTATAGGCAAACTCGATGGCCCCTCCCGCCAGAGGCAACTGTAGGGGATCATAGCCGTATTTAGCTCGGAAGCTTTCCAGGCGAGCACCGGAGAAAGGCGCCTCGGAAGCGCCGAAGTCCACAGTGCCATTGATCACCTGCTCTAGGCCAGCACCACTACCGACAGACTGATAGCTGACTTGCACAGCGGGGTCTACGGTGCGGTTGTAGGCGTCAAACCAACGTTGCAGCAAAGGAGCCGCAAAGGTCGCGCCCGCCCCGGAGATTTGCACGGTTTGGGCTTGAGCCGAGGTCGCTGTTAGAAATCCTACTGTTAGAGCGGTGAGGGAGAAAGCAGAAAGCAGGGTTCGCATAGGTAATATCTGTGGCAAATCAACATCTTCAACCCTATAACCTCAAAGTTAACGGAGGGATATCTAAAGGTTAACTTTGGGTTAAGTCAAGAGAAAAATCGATATTTTTGAGTGTGCTGGCTCGTTTCCAAACCTCGATTTTCCATCTGGTGGTTTTGGCCAGTTTGGATTTCAGCAAAATCAGGATCCTGGAGCCCAGGATCCGCGAAAAGGCTTATACTGCTGAACTTCTATCTCATTTGACAACCAATCAAACGGACACAACTTGAATAAGAGCTAAGCTTAGACGGCTGCAAAAAAACTCGATCCAGATCCAAGATGTGTAAAATTTGAGACAAAGATGTTGCTCACCTCTCGGCAAGCTTGGACATGATTTCAGCAGGGCGGGAAAAGCCCCGCCCAGAGATTCTTTCGGCTTTTGGCAGAGAGAATTGGTTAGAAGATAGACTCCAACCTTCTAGACGTGGGGCAGCTCTACATGTTCCCCGAGCAGAGAAAGATCTGGGCTCTAGGCTGGGATCCGCCCGCCCCCCATGAGGTACAGCAGGGCCATGCGCACCGCCACGCCGTGGGTGACCTGCTGCTCAATCAGGTTCAAGCCGGGATCCTCCATTACCTCGGAGCTGAGTTCCACACCGCGATTGACCGGGCCGGGGTGTAAAACCCTCACCTCTGGGTGGCACAGGCGCAGTCGTTGCCGCGTGAGGCCGAAGAAGTGATGGTACTCCTGCAAGCTGGGGAGAAGGAACTCGCCCATGCGCTCCTGCTGCAGGCGTAGGGTGATAACAAAACGCGCCCCTTCGAGGGCAGGCTCTAGCTGCCAATGGACAGGGAGCGTATGGCCGGGCACAAACTGGGCAAAATCCTTGGGCAACAGGGTGGGAGGGCCGGCTAAGTGAACCTCAGCTCCGGCAGCCACCAAGGCATAGATATCGGAGCGGGCCACTCGCGAGTGGAGAATATCGCCGACAATGGCAATTTTGATCCCTTGCAGCAACTCCAGACGGGGACGCCGGGGATCCAGATGGCTGCAGAGGGTAAACAAGTCCAGCAAACCTTGGGTGGGATGTTCGTGCAGGCCATCCCCGGCATTGAGAACGCCCACAGGGGATCCACGGCGGTCGATCTCGGCAGCTAATTGTTGGGGCACTCCTGCCTGGGCATGGCGAACGATTAAGAGATCGGATCCCATGGCCAGAAAGGTGCGGGCCGTATCCAAGAGCGTCTCCCCTTTGCTCAAGGAAGAGGTGCCTGGGGAAAAGTTGAGCACATCTGCCGAAAGGCGCTTGGCCGCCAGCTCAAAACTGGTACGGGTGCGGGTGGAAGGCTCGAAGAACAGCGTCACCACCACCTTCCCCTGCAGGGTGGGCACCTTGGGCAACCGCCGCGTCAACACCTCCTGGAAACTGGCGCTGGTCTGCAAAACCATCTGGTATTCTTCGGGAGTAAAATCCGCCAAGCCCAAGACGTGCTGCCGCTGCCAAACCATAGGGGATCCCTCAAATGCCCAGGCGGGCAAAGATCTCGTCCAAATGGGTTAGGTGGCGCCGCGGATCAAAACAAGCCTGCAGTTCCGCCTCGCTCAGGTGGGCCATCACCCGGGGATCCGCCAGCAGATTGGCGCGAAAGTCCCCCTGCGGCTGGTTCCAGGCGCGATGAGCATTTTCCTGCACCAGGCGGTAGGCTTCCTCGCGGCTAAGGCCCTTCTCCACTAAAGCCAGCAGCACCTGCTGGCTGAAGATGACGCCGCCGTAGAGGTTGAGATTGCGCTCCATGTTGCGAGCGTGAACCTGCAGCTGGCCCACCAGCTCCGCCATGTTGACCAACAGATAGTGGCAGAGGATGGAGGCATCCGGCAGGATGACCCGCTCTACGGAGCTGTGGGAGATGTCCCGCTCATGCCAAAGGGGAATGTTTTCTAGGGCCGAGACGGCATACCCGCGCAGGAGACGGGCCAGCCCCGTCAGTTGTTCCGCCTTGATGGGGTTGCGCTTGTGGGGCATGGCAGAGGATCCCTTTTGGCCGGGGGCAAAGTACTCCTCAGCCTCCAGTACCTCTGTTCGCTGCAGGTGGCGGATTTCAGTAGCAAAGCGCTCCAGCGAAGAGCCAATCAAAGCCAAAGTCTGCACATATTCCGCATGGCGATCCCGGGAAATGACCTGTGTCGAGGCTGTATCGGGCTTCAGGCCCAGGCGAGCGCAGGCCAACTGCTCCACCTGGGGAGGCACGTTGGCGTAGGTGCCCACGGCGCCAGAGATCTTGCCCACCGCCACCACTTCCCGCAGGCGAGCTAGGCGCTCTTGGTGGCGCAGGCACTCGGCCAGCCACCCTGCCAGCTTAAAGCCAAAGGTAATCGGCTCGGCGTGAACACCGTGGGTGCGGCCGATCATGAGGGTGTAGCGGTGCTGCCGAGCTTGGTCGCGGATAGCAGCGATGAGGTCGGCCAGGCGAGCTTGCAAGATCTCCACCGAGGCCACAAGCTGCACGGCCAGAGCGGTATCCAACACGTCCGAGCTGGTCAGGCCCAGGTGGATGTAGCGCCCTGCCTCGCCCACGTGCTCGTTGAGGTTGGTTAGGAAGGCAATAACATCGTGCTTCACTTCCGCCTCAATTTCCAAAACCCGCGCCGGGTCAAAGGCGGCTTTGGCTCTGATCTCCTGCAGGGCTTCTTGCGGGATCCGCCCCAGCTCCGCTTGCGCTTCACAGACAGCCAGCTCCACCTGCAGCCAGGTCTGGAGCTTGTGGGCAGTGGACCAAATCTGGCCCATTTCGGGCAGAGTGTAGCGCTCGATCAAGGTGCCTTTTCCGTCGGTACAGTAGGATGAGCTAGGCTATTTTAGCCTTTGGTGTCCCCCCTCGAGGAAAAGCCGCTGGGGGATCCCTGCGGGCTTGGCTTGCGGTGTCGAAGGAGCAGCAAGGAGTTTGCAGATGACCGTCGGAGCTGTGCCAACTCAGGGAAAAAGAGCTTGGACAGCCGAAGAATTCATGGCGTTGTCCAGGGAGGGACATCGCTACGAGATTGTTGATGGGAAGCCAATTGATATGGGAAGCGCGGGGGCACTCCATGGTTATGTCTGCAGCCTCCTATTGGCAGCTTTGACCCCCTACGTTTTGTCCAACAAGCTGGGGATCGTTTTAGATTCCAGCACTGCTTTTAAGATGAAGAGTGGAAATTGGCGCTCCCCTGACATCTCTTTTTTTGCTAAAGAACGCTTGCAGGGCATGGCTGAACTGCCCACAGGATTTTTGGAAGGCGCTCCAGATCTGGCTGTTGAAGTGCTTTCCCCCCGCAATACGGTTGAAGAAATTCATGACAAGCTGGTGGAGTACTTTGAAAATGGCAGCCGCCTGGTTTGGCTGGTTCACCCCAGCGAGCACTACGTCCTGGTGTATCGCAGCTCTCAAGAGCCTGACCGCCTCCTGAAATCGGTTGATCTTCTAGAAGGTGAAGAGGTTATTCCAGGATTTGCCCTGCCGGTGGCTCATCTATTCCAGAAGCTTTCCTTGTAACATCCCCCCGCCCTCACTCTAGCCAATAGAGCTTGGGCCTCCCAACCTTGCCATTGGGCATTCCTGCCCCGCGTCACAGAACGACTTGGCAGAGGAGTCGGTATCTCGACC
>NZ_JANSIA010000108.1:0-9188 GCF_047461835.1 Synechococcus sp. R60.1
TTTGGAAACAAACAGAATGCTATCGCTGCATAGTTGAACAGTGATGTTCAGCAGTGTTCAGCGTAAATGTATCAGAAAGTTCAACATGGCGCAGATTCGCGAGATTCCCCTTGCCCAAATTCGCCGCCCTTTGCCGCGGCAAACGGATCCGGATAAGGTTCGGGCGCTGATGGCTTCTATCGAAGCAATCGGTCTGCAGGAGCCCATTGAGGTTTTGGAAGTGGAAGGGGAGTATTATGGGTTCTCCGGCTGCCATCGCTACGAGGCATTTGTCCGCTTGGGCAAGGAGCGGATCCCCTGCCGGGTGCGAAAAGCGCCACGTGCTGTTTTGAGGCTACACCTGGCCTGAAAGGGATCCCTTCTGGCCCGGCTCCTCTTCGGCGGTGTAGCCCCGTTCGTAGGCAAAACGCACCAGTTGCGAGCGATTTTCCAAAGAAAGCTTGCTGAGGATGTTGGTCAGGTGAGTTTGCACAGTGCGCGGGCTGATGAACAGCTTCTCGCCGATTTGCTTGTTGGTGAAGCCGCGAATGACTTCCCGAAAGACCCGCTCCTCAGCAGGGGTCAGAGGCAATTCGGGTGGGGTGGGGCGGGGGTCCGCTTCGGGTTTTGGCTGGGACTGCTGTTGGATCAGCCGCAGAATTTCCGATTGGGTGCGGCGGGAGCGTTCAATCTGGGCCTCGATTTTGGCCACCAGTTCCAGGGGTTCAAAGGGCTTGATGATGTAGTCATCCGCCCCCCGCTCATAGCCCTGAACCCGGTCATCGATCTCTCCCCGCGAAGAGAGAAAAATGAAGGGGACGAGCTCGCCGCCGCGCTGTTGGCGCAGTTGTCGGCAAAACTCAAAGCCGTCCATTTCCGGCATCACCACATCTGAAACCACCACATCCGGCTGCTCTTGGGCAAACAGACGCAACCCTTCTACACCCGAAGCGCCTGTACAAACCCGATAGCCATGCTGAGTCAGGTGGCGGCTCAGCACCTTCAGGGAGAGGGGATCGTCATCTACGACCAGTACACGCTTCATGAGGACTCGAGGAGGCTGTTAGGGAAAAGGGTAAAGCGCTATTCACCTGTTATCTGTGGCTATTTTAGGGAGACGGACAGGATTCGTCATTTGGCTGGGGTGCCTTGACCCATAATAGTGGTTTCAAGGGTGGCCTGGTTGAAAGCTGAAGACTACGGTAGCTGTGAAATGAGGGACTGAACCTGGCCCTCTAAGCTCCCATTCCCGAGTACTGTTGCAAGCCTTTGCGCCACAACCAGCGGTTAGCCAGCCAGAGCAGGCCCGTCCAGGC
Source organism: Synechococcus sp. R60.1 (assembly GCF_047461835.1). Lineage (NCBI taxonomy): Bacteria > Bacillati > Cyanobacteriota > Cyanophyceae > Synechococcales > Synechococcaceae > Synechococcus > Synechococcus sp. R60.1. The sequence continues at coordinate 1,296 of NZ_JANSIA010000108.1, forward strand.
CAGGCCCATGCCAAAGCCGCGCAGAATATCCACCGGGATCCCTGCCCAGAGGCTGGCGGGAAAATGCACCAGGTAGGGGAAGGGTGTCCAGGCCAAGAGCTGGCGCACGGGGGGTGGGAACACCTCAAGAGGAGCAATCACCCCCGAGAAAAACAAGTACATCAAAAAATGGAACTGCTCCAAGGCCGTCACCCGTTCCACCCAAAAGGCCAGCAGCGCCAGGGTGTACTGCATGAGAAAGCGCAGGGCAAAAGCCAGGAGAATGGCCAGGGATCCCAGCCCCGCCTGGGCCCAAGAGGGGATCCAAAAGGCAGGGGGGTAGAGGACGAAGAAAAGGGCGATTAAAACCAGGGTAAAGGGGAGACGGGCCAAGCGCTCCATCAGGTGGCTGGCCACATGGTGCCAAGCGGGATCCAGAGGCTGCAACAGGCGAGGAGATAATTTGCCTTCGACCACCTCTCGCTCAAAGTCCCAGATGACCCAGACGATGGTGAACTGGCGCACCAGGAACACCGCCAGAAAGTAGCGGATGAACTCCAGAGCAGACAGCGAGAAGTCTCCTGAGCGGGCTGCCTCGCTCCACACCCCCATCATGATCAGGGGCAGGGATCCGGCCAACACCCACAGGATCAGCTCGGCCCGGTACTCCAGCATGTAGGCGTAGTAGGCGGAGAAGAGGGCACCCAACTTGCGAAAGAAGGCGTTCATGGAGATTCCGGTTGCGCAAGCGCTGCGGAGCAATACGAGACTGGCGGACGCAAAGTGGGCAACAAGCTGGCCAGGCTGACCACCGCTCCCACCACAACAATTGAAGGCGGTGCTACGGGCGAGGGCTGCCCAGCCAGAGTCTGCAGGCGGAGCAGATGAATCTCTTGCTCAGGGGTGGTGCCCCAGCGGATCAGGGCAACCGGGGTGTCGGGAGCTTTCCCTCCGGCCAACAATTCAGCGGCAATGTGGCTGAGGTTGTGCATGCCCATGTAGATCACCAGGGTTTCCACCGCCCCGGCCAAAGCCCGCCAATTGACCTGAGGGCGGTATTTCCCTGCCGCCTCATGTCCGGTAACAAAAGCAACTGAGGAGCTGAGGTCGCGATGGGTGAGAGGGATCCCGGCATAGGCGCTGGCGGCAATGCCCGCCGTAATGCCCGGCACCACCTCCACTGGGATCCCGGCCTGCACCAGAGCCAACATCTCCTCGCCGCCTCGCCCAAAGATGAAGGGATCCCCCCCTTTGAGCCGCACCACCACGGCTGCCGTCCGAGCTTTCTCCATCAGCAAGGCTGTGATCTGCTCCTGGGGCAAGGTGTGAGCGCCGCAGTGTTTGCCAGCATAGATCCGTTCTGCCGTCGGCGGGATCAGCTCCAGGATGGAGGATCCCACCAGAGCATCGTAGATGACCACATCCGCGTGGGCGAGTAGCGCCTTTCCCTTCACCGTCAGCAGCCCTGGATCCCCAGGCCCTGCCCCCACCAAATACACTTTGCCCATCTCAAGTCCTGGTCGCGTCATTGCTGTTGGAAATATCCATTTTGAGGGAACGGGAAAGATTCGGCTATTCCAGCGCCGGGCTAAAAGCCTGGAGTGTCTCCACAATGGCCTGCATCAGTTGAGGATCACGCCAGAGGGGCGGCTCCACCTGGATTTGGAGCAGAGGCCATTCCCGCTGTAATCGCTGAGCCTGTTCTTGTAGGGCGCGCAGCAGACCGCCTGGAAAGAGAAAAAACGGCAGCACCCGTAGACGGCACTGGCTAAGGCGCAAGCAATGGATCACGACCGCTTCTAAGGTGGGGGACTGGGCAGCAAAAGCCACATGCAAGGGGATCCCCGGCAGGCGCCGTTGCACAGTTTGGATCCCGGCTTGGAGTTGGGCGGCAAACCCCGACAGACGGCTGCCATGGCCGAGCACAATCCAGGCATCGGCCCGTTCGCCGGGTCGCCTGAGCGTTGCAGAGCAAGAGGACTGTGGAGCCAGAATGCGAGCCGCCAACAGATCCAGGAGGGCTGGGTGCTGGCCAATGGGAGGCGTTAACCGGATGGGCAGGCGCGGCCAGCGAGCTTGAACCTGCTTCACCGCAGCCGGTAAATCCTCTTCCACATGGGATCCCTCGCCCATAAACAGCGACAGCAGCACCACTTGATCGGGAGATCGGCCTGCGCCCAGCCAAGCTGCCAGCCGTCCTTGAATCTGTTCGGCCAGGGTGAGAGGCTGACCTTCCAACTGGGCCAGCTCCACCGGCTGGGGAGCCAGCTGCTGCTGCACCCGGGCCAACAAATCTGCCAAAGCCTGCTGATAATCGGGATCCCGGCTGCCGTGACAGACCAAAAACACCAGGGGATTGGAGGACATGGCAGAGGTCAGGGATCCGAGCGAAAGGGTTCCATTTTGCTACTTTAGGGGATCCCGCCAACTTCTCGCGTAGGATCTGCGCGTATGATTTGAAGAGTACACACCCTCTTTCCCAGCTTCGTCAGCCCTTTCCCAGGTTTTCATGTCATTTGAGAATCGTTCCACCGCCCCTGAACTCTTAATCCATGTCTTGCGGGAGGGGTTGACCGAATCTATCCATCATTGCCAAGCTGTCGTGGCCGATAGCCGCGGGCGTTCTCTGGCCATGGCCGGCAACAGCACCACCCCCGTCTTTGCCCGTTCTGCCCTCAAGCCTTTCCAAGCGCTGGCCATGCTCTCCACCGGCATCCGCGAGCGCTACCGCCTCACTGAGAAAGATATTGCCATCATGTGCGGATCCCATCAGGGCACCACGGCTCATGCGCGGCAGGTGTTCAGCATACTGTGGCGGGCCGATCTATCTCCCGATTTGCTGGTCTGCCCCACCCCACCCGGCAAGCCCAGCCCCCTTTGCCACAACTGCTCCGGCAAACATGCCGGCATGCTTATGGCCAGCCGCGCCCAAAACTGGACCTTGTCGGACTATGCCCAGCGGCAGCATCCGGTGCAAGCGCTGGTGCGGGCCAAGTTAGCGGATTTGCTGCAAATGCCCTCGGAGGAGTTTTTGTTTGCGCGGGATGACTGTGGGGTGCCCACCTACCAATTGCAACTGAACCACCTGGCTTCTCTATTCGCCCAACTGACCGCCGGCGAGCGGCCCGACTTGGAATCGGTAGCACGGGCCATGACCCATCACCCGGAGATGGTGGCCGGACAGGGGTGTTTCGACACGGAATTGATGCGGGCCACTCAAGGGGATCTGGTGAGCAAATCGGGTGCTGAAGGGATCCAATGCATTGGCCGGGTAGGGGAAGGCATGGGCCTGGCCATCAAGGTTCAGGATGGAGCTGCACGGGCCAAATATGCTTTGGCTTTGCACCTGCTGCAGCGCATGGGCTGGATCCAGCCTGCCGCCGCCGAGATGCTGGGGGAGCGCTTCCTTCGCGTCGGCCCCTACACCCGCCTCGAGGTAGAAGGGGAGCTGCGCATGCCTTGAAGACTCAGCGCTGGAAGGGGTTTTGGTAAGGATTGGGGCCGGGGTTGGAGCTCTGGCCTTTGTTGCGGTACTTAGGATTGATGGTCAAGGTGCCGGATCCCAAACCCCGCTGCGCCAAGAACTCCAGGTTGCGGCGGCGCATGGTGGTGTCGTAGTCGTTCTTGACGCGATCTTCGAGGATGGCCACCTGCTGCAGCGCGCTCAGCAAGATAGCAGCAGCTTGCTCGGAGGTGTAGCCATTCTGGGAGGCATAGCGCACGGCAAACTCGTCGGCTGCTACCTGGGCCTTCTGGCCCTTCTCCGCTTTGCGCAACAGAAACACCGCTGACGCGGCCAAGCCTGCTGCTAAGCCAACGCCGAGGTTATCTCCCATCTGCAGCTCTACCAAAATGCCCATGCTGCCGGCCCCGATCAAGGCGGGATACAGCAACAACGCCGACCAGTTATCCCCCAAAGCCAGCTCTGTGGCCATCACCGCTTCTCGCAAGAAGTAGATCTTCTGCTGGTCAGGGCTCAGCTTCTGCCAACGGCTGAGGTCAATGGCAAAGCGAGAGTACTTTTGCCAGGGGAAGCGCCACAACGGCTGCACAACCCGAGACTGGTCAGGGGTGCCGATCTCGATCTGCACTTCAGGGCGGATCTCCACTGGGAGAAACTGGATCAGGCGGTCAAAGTCGGAAATGGTATACATGCTGGCACAGTGCGGCTAAGGGAGCGGCTGGAGAGGATTACCCATAGTAAAAGATTCTAGCCTTCCTTGCAGGCCAGCTCCAAGCAAGCTTTTTGCAATAGGGCTGGCGGCAGAGGGACAAGCCTGAGCCTAGATGGAAAGGGGGTATGCCGCGTAACATACTCCCGACCCTGTAGCTAGCTTCCCGCAGGGTTGCTACGCATACAGCGCGGGGCTTCTCGGCGGTTTAGCTAAACCTGAGGTGAGCAATCTATTTGGCGGATTGCCCAAGGGACTGAATTTATCATCCCGGTCAAACCCTTGAGGACCAAGACAGCCGTTATCTTAGTTTGAAGAGGGATCCCTGCTGGGGTGTTTGAGATTGGTCAAATCGTTGAGGCGGCGCAGGATCCCCCATCCCTGTAGGGCCTCCAGCAGGGCTTCCCGCACAACCGCTACCGTCTCTTGGTCGAGGGCCAACCGCAGATAATCCACCGCCAGCCGGGTTTGCTCGGGATCCAGGTGGGACATTAAGCTCTGCAAGCGGCGAACGCCCGCCAGCCGTCGGAAGGGATCGGGAGAAGCAATGTCGCTGAGGTCGCGCTCCAATTGAGACCGTTGCCGCTCTTGTCGGCCCCTGAGCCACTCCCCAAACAGCAGCGACAACAAGGCTAGAGTGGCCAATCCCTGTAGAATGGCACCGGTGGCCAGCCAGCGTTGGGTGGATTCTGCCCAGATGGAGATGAGGGTGTAGGTGCCCAAGGTGGCGGCTGCTCCCGAACCAATTGCCAGCAAAAGCCAGCGATCCGCCTGCCGAAACCAAGCTTGCCACTCCTGCCAGCGGCGGTTGAACTCAGGGCTGCGCACCCCCTGTAGCCCCAACATCACCAAGGTGCCCACCCCCAGAGAGAGCGCCAGCCGCCCATTCCAGAAGGCCAGCCCTGCCAACGCCAAGGCCGACAGAGCCAAAACCCGCCACTGCGGCCCCGATAGGATCCACAGAGCAACTTGGGATCCCGTCTCCACTGCCCCACGCCCCACCCGCTGCAGATATTCTGGCCAGGATCCCTGGCCGGAAGAAGGGCGACCCGATTGATGTTTCACCGATGGCAACTCCCAAAACTCGGCCCTATCTGGCCCTTTGCAAGGCGGCAAGATAGGTCAACGTTCTCTAAATTATGCTCTTATGCTTTGCCGGTGGAGTCGAGATAGGCTTTCCACCCTTGGGTTTGCAACTGGTCGTTTTTCTCCTGCACCGCCTGTTTTAGGCTTTCCCGATAGGCGATCACTCGCCGGAGCAGGTCGGGATCTCCACTGGCCAGGATCTGCACCGCCAGCAGACCCGCATTGTAGCCGTTGCCAATGGCCACCGTGGCCACCGGGATCCCTTTGGGCATTTGCACAATCGAGTATAAGGAGTCGATCCCCTGCAGGGATGGGCTGAGCACCGGCACCCCGATCACCGGCAGGGGGGTGAGAGAGGCCACCATCCCCGGCAAATGGGCTGCTCCCCCTGCCCCGGCAATGATGACGCGGATCCCTTGGGTATGGGCGCGGCGGGCAAACTCTACCATGGCCTCGGGGGTGCGGTGGGCGCTGAGGATCTGCATCTGGTAAGGGATCCCAAACTCCTCACACACCTGGGCGGCGGGTGCAAGGGTGGGCAGATCGGAATCGCTGCCCATTACGATGGCAACGAGGGGGGAGAGTTCCATATCGCTAAGCGACGCTAACGCGAAAGGCTGCTGGCCCGGCGTAGCCGATCCATCATCGCATAGCCCAACCCCGTCGAGATGGGTGGGGGCTCTGCCAGCAGGAGCGTAGCATCTCCCTCATCCAGGCGGCGCAGGCTGGCAAAGAGGGCGCGGGCGGCTGCCTTGGGATCCGAACCCAAACACTCCAAACTGAAAGTGATCCCCGGCCAATGGCGGGAGAGGGTGTTCAGCAGAGCCTGCGGATCCGTGGCAAAGCTGAGGATGCCCAGGTGGGAATGACCGGTTGTCAGGTGCTGCACCTGTTGCCAATCGCCGGGCTGAAGCTGGGCAAAAGGGGTGGGCAAAAGCCGGAGGGGCTTACTGGGGGCATAGTGGCTGCTCAGTCGTCCCGGCGCTTCTGGCGGGCCCGTTGTGCCATCCTTGGGGGCCTGTTCTGGGGGCAACCGGATGGGCAACCCCAGGTGGGCCTCCAGGGCTTCCAGTGGGATCCCTCCTGGGCGCAGCAGCGTTGGGATCCCTTCGGGGCTGAGCTTTAGCACGGTGGACTCCAGGCCCACAGCACACTCTCCCCCATCCAAGATGTAAGGGATCCGCCCTCCCAACTCTGCATAGACGGCCTGGGCTGAGGTGGGGCTGATGCGGCCAAAGCGATTGGCACTGGGGGCAGCCAGAGGGGTTTGCACCGCCTGCAACAAAGCTTGAGCCACCGGGTGAGCAGGCACCCGCAGGGCAACAGTAGGCAACCCGCTGCTCACCAGATCCGGCACGGTGGGACACTTGGGCAGCACCAAGGTTAGGGGCCCCGGCCAGAAGGTGTCGATCAGGGATCCCAGCAGAGCACGTGCGGTGGGAGTAAAAGCCGACACATCCACCAGCCACCCCTGCAGCTGCTCTAGGGTCACCCCAGCCGGCAGATGCAGGATCAGGGGATCGAAGCGGGGGCGCTCCTTGGCGGCAAAAATGTTTGCCACTGCCTGCTCATCCAAGCCATTGCCCGCCAGGCCGTAAACCGTCTCCGTGGGGATGGCCACCAACTGGCCCTGCAGCAAGGCCGCAGCCGCTACGGCAATGTGCTCAGGAGTGGGCGAAAGAATTTCCGTCTGCATCCATAACTCGGATTTGGGGTGGGGCTAGGGATCCCGTTCTGCAATCCATTTTCGCGCCTGGTAGAGGGCGATGTTGATCTGATCCCCAAACAGCAGCGCCAAGGAAGTGAGCCAAACCCAGAGCAGCAGAACAATAACCGCCCCCACCGCCCCGTAGACTTGGTTGAACTGCCCAAAGTGCTCCACGTAAATCCGCAACCCCCACGACACCCCAACCCACAGTAGGCTGGCCACGATGGCCCCAGGCCAAATCGGGATTTGGGGTCGGCGCAAGCTGGGGCCAAATCGATACAGCACCCAGCAGGAGAAGACGACCAGCCCCAAGGAAATTGGCCAAGTGAGGATCCCCCACAAGTTCAACCCCAGCTCTCGCAAGGGATCCAACTGAGTCGGCCCGTCAACCTCCTGGGCTAAGGATCTCGCTTTCCTGTACAAGAAGCGCAAAAAGCTGGCAGTAAACTACCCGGCCCTGACTGCTTCGCAGTACGGGGCGGGCTTTCGGTAGCCCTGCAGTTGGCAAGCCAACCACGGACCTCTAGGCTGGTTTACGACAGCCCCAAGTTTGGCAATCATGTTGGCCCCATTCCAGTCCGCATCCCCTTCCCATCCACAGTGCCCACACTTGAACGACTTACCACTGCGATAGGATTGCGCAGGGTCGGGATGGATATGCAAACACCGGTGGCAGGTCTGCGACGTGTAGGCAGGCGGCACCAGAATCAAAGCAACTCCTGCACGCAGAGTCTTGTATTCCAGAAACTGCCTCAGTTGGTAGAACGCCCAACTGTTGGCCCTGCGCCGTTCAGCTTTGCTGCGGGGTTGTTGGTTGATACGCTCCCGTATCCCTGTCAAGTCTTCCAGAGCAATAGCGCTGTTTGTGACCTTTGCCCTAGAGACAATAGCTTTGGAGATGCGATGATTGACCCACGTTTTTGCTACGCAACGCTGACGCGACTGAAA
>NZ_JANSIA010000109.1:0-9086 GCF_047461835.1 Synechococcus sp. R60.1
CCTGCTCAGAGATAGGCAGGATGCGATCGCTTCTTTCCTGAACCATGTTCAGGAGAGTTCAGCGTGAATGTATCAGTGTCCTAATCTAGCTTGAAATGACCGTGTTTTAGGTGGGGCTACTGTGTTTGAGTCGATCCAGCTCAAACAAAGCGGTGGGTAAACTCCTGCACCAAGTCCACACGTCCTTTGCGCAAAACCGCTCCCACGAGAGCAAGACCATGGCGGCCCAGCACTGTGGCCTCAGAAAGAGGGTAGGGCATGTATGTTAGCTTGCGTCCCTGGCCCAGAGACAATAGCCCCACCATTTTCTGGCGCCGGCCTCGAGGCCGCAAGATCCTGCTAGGAAAGCGTATCCAAGTTAAGTAGAGGGGGCTTCCAAATCGTTGCTGCCAGCTGCAGAGCTGGAATTGCCTTCCAGGGCTGCTTGGGCGTTGCGGCGCAGGCGGTGGGCCTTGAGCCGGCGCAGGGCAGAGGCCGGAAACTTGTGGTCGAATTCCCGATCATCGATCCGGGCCAGCTCCTGGAGATCAGGGGCAACATTCCAAGAGTAGGGCTGAAAATCCGGGATCCGGCTGGGTTGGGCAAAGCGTTGGTTCCAAGGGCAGACCTCCTGGCAGATGTCACAGCCGGCCACCCAGTTGTGCAGGTTCTGGGCAATCTTGGCAGGGATCCGCTCGGCGTGGCTTTCTAGAGTGTGGTAGGCAACGCAGCGGCGGGAATCCACCACCCCTGGGCTGACGATGGCCTGCGTGGGGCAAGCCTCTAGGCAGCGGGTACAGGTGCCGCAGTGAGCGGTGTGGGGCTGGTCAGGGAGCAACGGCAGGGTGGTCAGGATCACTCCCAGAAACACCCAGGAGCCGTACTCGCGGGTGAGCAACAGGCTGTTTTTGCCGATCCAACCCAAGCCCGCCTGCATGGCCCAGGGCTTTTCCGCCACCGGGCCGGTATCGACATAGCATCGACCGCGGTAGTTCGGAAATTGCGCTTGCATCCAGAGGTGGAGCTGCTTCAGCCGCCGCCCCAACACGCGGTGATAATCTCGCCCCCAGGCGTAGCGGGAGATCTTGCCCTTGCCGGGATCCTGGCTGTGGCGGATGGGGGTGTAGTAATTCAAAGCCACACAGATCAACGACTGCACCCCCGGCAGCACCTGCTTTGGATCCATTCGCCTAGGATCCGCCATCCAGGCCATGTCGGCGGCCATGCCCGCAGCCAGCCAAGCTTGCAGGCCCCGCAAGTCGGGGGGATCCTCTGTGCTGGCAATGCCAACTTTGTCAAAGCCCAGCGCCAGCGCCTGTCGTTTCACCTGCTCTGTGATGCTGGCCCGGTCTGCTTCTTCTGGCCACACAGGGACATCCAACGCTACTTTGGCAAGCCCATCACCCGACGATAACGAGCTTCCAGATGCTCTGCCTGCTGGGATCGGCGGAAGGGATCCCAGGTGCTGTGGGCAAACAGATCCTGCCGCAGCTTGGCCACATCCACCGTCGTCACGGCTCCGCCGGACACCACCTGTTTTCCTCGCACCCAAACGCTATGCACTGCCTGGGTGGGCCGACCCAACACCAGCAGCCCAATGGGATCGGTACGGGGCAACAGCGACAGTTGGGTGAGATCGTACAGCACCAGATCCGCTTGCTTGCCCACTTCCAGGGATCCCATCTGATCCCCCAGGCCCAAGCCGATTGCCCCACCTCGGGCTGCCATCTCGATGCTCTCGCGGGGAGAAATCCAGTGGCGGTAGTCGGGATCGGTGATGTTGTGCAGGATGGTGCCGATTTTGATGGCCTCTAGCAAATCCTGCGAATCGTTGCTGGCGGATCCATCGCAGCCAAAGGCCACGTTCACCCCTGCCCGGCGGTATTTCAAGATGGGGGCAATGCCGCTGCCTAGGCGCAGGTTGCTCAAGGGGTTGTGAACAACCGTAGAGCCGGTGCGGGCCAAGATCTCGATATCGGCATCGCTGAGCCAGACGCAGTGGGCCAAGGAAGTTTTCCGGTCTAGGTAGCCCAAGCGCTCCAGATGCTCCACAGCACTACAGCCGTACTTTTCCTGGGCCAGCATCTGCTGGGCACGGGTTTCCAACAGGTGGGCGTGGCGGGGTAGGTCATACTTCTGGCTCAACTCCGCACAGCCCTTGAACAGCTCGTCTGAGCAGAGTTGGATCCCTGTGGGAGCCACCATGAGGGTAATGCCCTCTTCTGGCCGGTGAAAGCGCTGCACCGCCTCTTCCACAATGGCCAGCACCTCTGCTGTGGAGAGGGGATAGGTTTCCGGCTCCCGATCCCAAGAGGAGCTGCTGGGCAACCCCCGAGAGAGAGCCTGATCCTGGATCAAGGGGCCCACGAAGGCGCGGATCCCGACTTCTCGGTAGGCCCGTACCGCCGCCTCAATGGTGGCCAACTCTTGGCCTGGGATCAACACCAGATGATCCACCACCGAGGTGCCCCCCGTCAGCAGGGTTTCCACCGCCGTCCCCAGCGCGCTGAGATAGATTTTTTCCGGATCCGGCGGCGCATACTCGTGCAGTTGTGCCAGCCACAGCTCCAGCGGATAGGGCGGTATGATCCCTCGTTGCCACATTTCGGAAGAATGGGTGTGGGCATTGACAAAGCCCGGCAGCAAGAGTTGGTTACTGGCATCCAGTTCCAGGCTGTCTGCGCCCGTTGCGGGTAACCCTCTGCCTATGGCAGCAATCCGTTCCCCCTCGATTCGCACATCTGCGGTTTCGTAGCCGGTGGCGGTGGGAATTAACGCATTGCGCAAGATAAAACTCATGCCCGGGATCCAAAAAGGCCGTCTGCTACCTTAGCGTGCTGGAGTTAACCCTGCCAAGGCGGGAGGATCAGAACATTTGCATGCATAACCTAGCCTTTCCCCCAAGGGATACCCAAGCGTAGTGGTTATAGAACTGCCGACATAGAGGTGCCCACACTCTCCATAACGCAGTTTCAACGCCTCTGCACCGCCGACATGGCCCTACAGCTCAGCCTTGACCGGCTATTTCTTTTTCTTGGCGGAGCCTTTTTTGGCCGGCTTGCTCTCGGCAGCAGGGGCCGGTTCTGGGGCAGGTTCTTCAGGAGGAGCGGGTGGAGTCTCTTCCACTTTGGGGGCCTCTGCCGGCTTGAGACCGGCTTGAGCGGCAACCTCAGCAGCAAAATCCACTTCTTCTTTCTCGATCCCCTCTCCCAGGACAAAGCGCACAAACCGCCGCACCCGAATGTTTTCCCCCAGTTTGGCAATGTGCTGCTTGACCAATTCCTCCACCGTGATCGAGGAATCTTTAATAAAGGGTTGATCCAACAGGGATAACTCTTTCAGTCGCTTTTCGATGCGACCTTGCACGATCTTCTCGCGTATGTTCTCCGGCTTATTGGCCAGATCTTCTTTGCCCATTTCAATGGCTTTTTCCCGCTCCACCACTTCAGCAGGGATCTGGTCAACGCTGACGTATTCTACGTTTTGGCAGGCGGCAATCTGCTTGGCGATGTCTTGCACCAATTTCTTGAAATCTTCGTTGCGGGCCACGAAGTCCGTCTCGCAGTTCACTTCCACCAACACCCCAATTCGATTGCCGAAGTGGATGTAGCTGTCAACTGCCCCCTCTGCCGCGACGCGACTGGCCTTTTTGGCTGCCCCTGCCAACCCTTTCTGTCGCAGCCAGGTGATGGCTTTCTCCATATCGCCACCGGAATCTTCCAGGGCTTTTTTGCAGTCCATCATGCCTGCGCCCGTCTTTTCGCGCAGCTCTTTGACCAGTTTGGCATCAATGCTCATGAGGGCTCCTCGAATGAAAGAACGGGAAGAATGTGGCGGGATATGAGTGAGAATGAGCGGGCTTCGGTAGAATTGTAAACCTAGATTTCAAGAATACACGCCTTTGGATAGGGAACAGGCAGGGAAGTGCCCGGATTGCACGGGATCCCTGCCCTCGGTCTAGCCTTCCTCGGCTTCTCCTTCTTCTTCGTCCTCCATGTCTTCCAGAATGTCGTCGTCCAGATCCATGGCCCCTTCGTAGTCGTACTCATCCTCTTCAACGGTGTCGAGCTGCCCATGCCGCCCTTCGTAGATGGCATCCGCCAACTTGCCTACAATCAGCTTAATCGCTCGAATGGCATCGTCGTTAGAGGGAATGAAGATATCGCTGAGATCGGGGTCGCAGTTGGTGTCCAGCAGTGAGATGATCGGGATGTTAAGCCTGATACATTCTTGAACGGCGTTGGCCTCCCGCCGCTGATCGACGATGATCACCGCATCAGGGAGCTTGCGCATGGTTTTAATGCCGCCTAAGTACTTTTCCAACCTGGCCAACTCTCGCCGCAGACGGCTGGCCTCTTGTTTGGGCAGGCGATCCAGAAGACCACTGCTCTCCATCTCCTCAATTTCTTTGAGGCGGTCGATGCGGGTTTTGATGGTGGCCCAGTTGGTGAGCATGCCCCCCAACCAGCGCTGGTTGACGTAGTAGCTGCCACAGCGACGAGCCTCTTGAGCGATGATCCCGGCAGCTTGCCGTTTGGTGCCCACAAACAGGAAGCGCCAACCCCTGTCAGCAGCATCCCGCACATACTCGTAGGCTTCGTTCAGATAGCGGGCCGTCTGCACCAAATCGATAATGTGGATGCCGTTCCGCTCGGTAAAGATGTAGGGCCGCATTTTCGGGTTCCAGCGGCTGGCCTTGTGGCCGAAGTGAACCCCTGCCTCCAACAGTTGAGGCAAACTGACTACGCTCATGAGTTTTTCCTCTCCTACGGGTTAGCCTCCGCCCGAACGGATCCCAGTTACGGCCTTCCCGCCGGTTACCTGCACAGAGCGCTCTACCCCCATTGGCAAGGAACTCAGGAGCTGTTGCAGCAAACCGCGAAAGGGCTGTAAGGACACCCGGTGGTTCAGGCGTGCGATTTCTTAACGGCTTAACTAAGCTAGCATGTTTTCCACGGGATCCCGCAGCTTGGGGTTAACTCTGGCCGCGATCCGATGCTAGACTAGCTAGGCACTTCATGGGCTTCTACCCGTAAGTGCGTCGGGGCGTAGCGCAGCTTGGTAGCGCACCACTTTGGGGTAGTGGGGGTCGTGGGTTCAAATCCCGCCGCTCCGATACTGAGTAATCAGGGGAGGGCTTGAGCCGGACAAAGCCCACTATGCCGGAAACTTTGAGGTACTTTGGCTCCGCTGTCAATCCCTTGCCATTGGCTCCGTTGATCGGCAGCCTTAAGAATCAGGTCACAAGCTTGGCCGGACAATATGGGATCCCGGTTTTACGGTGCTGGATCCCGATGCGGAGCCGACCTTGAACAACATGGGGTTTCGACGGATCTGGAGCGCTTAATCACGGCCCAGGATCCAGGCAATAAGGGGGGGATCCCTGTGGTCAAGATAATACCGAACGGCTTGGGTCAGGTCGATTTCCAGGTCGCGGTTTTGGATGTCGGTGATCATCCTGTGCATAAGCTCCAGATGGATGCGGTCGTCTTGGGTGAGCAGAGCATACTTGCCATTGGGGCTGTTGTTGAGGGCGGCCAAGGCCGCTTTGGTGGCGGTAGCCGTTTTGGAAGGAGGCTTAAGGCGGGCATCCCGTAGCAAAAGAAACTGAAGCTCAGGGTGAGCAATCACCAATTGGTTGAAGTTATTGAGCTGTCCATACATGCTGCTGGGACCCACTTGGATAAAGGCGATCACCCGCTTCTGGGCGGAGAAATAGAGGTGATCTGGAAGTTTGCGTTTGCCCAGCTTCAGGGTGCTCATGGGGACAGGACGGATCCCTTGTAGGGCATTGCCGATGGTGCGCAATTTGCCGATATCGGCTGTGCTGTCGATGATCGCCTCTTGGGGATAGGCGGCGCGGAGCTGAGCCTCAGTGGTGCGGAGATAGGGATCCAGCGTCTCAACAAGATCGGCAGATGGGCTGGGATCCCGAAGGGGTGGAGATAGAACGATGGAGGGGCCGTGGGCAGGCAGAAGGGGGATGAGCAGTTGTTTGAGGGTTTGCAGCTCAGTTTCGAGCCGCTGGACACGGGCGGCTAGATTGCTGGCAGTGGGTACAACTTGCACCTGGGGAGGGAGAGGGATCCCGTTGATGTAGTGGCGATAGTAGGCTGAGGCCCGGTTGAGAATGGCCCGGATCGAGGGTTGGCTGAGGATATCGCTGAGGTCATCGGCGGTAAAGAGAGCTTGGAGGTGGATCCCTGAAGGCAGGCGGCTCTGGAGAAGGGCTTGAAGCTGGGGAAGAGAGGGGAGATCTAGGGAGAGGACGGTTTGGGAGAGGCGATCGACGGTAGCCCGGTCAAATTGGGTTTGGAAATGTTGCCAACGATCAGGAAACAAATTAAGGACAAACAGACTGTTGGGAATACGGGTAAAAAGCTCTTTTAGAGCATCGCCAAAGTTGAGAAGGATATCTCGATTTTCCTCTCGGCCCAGAGCCTCCAATTGGTCGAAGACAATGATCAGGGGCTGGTCGAGCAGCGAAAGCCTGCCGATGACTTTCATCCCTTCTAGGGCAAAGGTGTTGCGATCCGGATCTGCACTCCAAGGGGGCAACCCAATCAAGTTGGTTTCTTCAGGATCCAGGTCGGTACCGCTGAGCCAGCGGATGATCTGGTGACGGCGGTTGGGATCCCTGTAGCTGCAGTATTTGATGATGCCCTTGAGAATGTTTTCGGTGGAACCGGTAAGGAAGTTTTGCTCTGCCCACCAGCGCAGAACCAGTTTTTCAATGGCTTGCCATTGTTGACGACGACGCTCGGTGCCTTCTGCTCCCAGGCGATGAAAGAGGTTGAGGGGATCCGCCGTGAGAAGGGAGAGAAGCTCTTCAGTTTTTGAGGTTTGGGGGAAGGTTTTCAAGATTTCCACAAAGCTCTTGGCAATCAAGTAGTCGAGCTGGGTGTGGTGATGGGCATCTACCCGTTCGCGCAGGGATTCCAGGGTGTGGCTGTAGATGTGGTGGTAGATGTTGTCGGGATGGGTGGGCTGAGGGATAAACAGGAGACGGTTGTGGCGCAGGAGGTTTTGGGCCACCCGCATGATCAGGTGGGTCTTGCCGGATCCAGGTTCACCCAGTAAGACAACCCCTCGGCTCTGGTGGTTGGGATCCCGTTGGATGTCCTGTAGGGTGGCAGTGAGCTGCTGGTACTGAGGCTGATAGATGGTGGTCTCGTCGGGATAATGCTGAAAGGGATTGTCAACTCTGCTGTTGGCGAAAGGATTGGGAACATTCTGGGCTTTGAGCTGAGCGTGGGTGAGGTGGCGATAGAGGTGGTAGGTAAAGAGGGCATCGTAGCTGGCGTCGTGGGCCAACTTGGAGTTGAAGTAGCCGCTCTCCAGTTGGATCCCAAGATGTTTGCTCAGGTACTCGAGTCCGTAACCGGCGAGGTTGGGAAAACATTGCTTGGCGGCTGACCAAGTACAGAAGATGGGGTTAGGAAGCCAATCTTGGTTAACTTGGTCAAAGGCTTGTTTAAGGATTTTTAGGTCGTGATCTGCATGGTGGAAAACAAGGGTTTTACCTTGTGTCAAGCGCTGTAGATCCGCAACGATCTGGGTCAGGGGCTTGGGCCGGGGGTGGTGGGGCGAGTATTCTTGGGTGTAGGCGTGGTAGATGAGCTGGCCGCTGCTGTCGATAAGGGCGATTTCTTTGAGGTTGGGGTTGCCCTCGGTGTCGATAACCAAGTAGCTCATGGAAGGGCGGGATCCCGTGATGCTAATGTGCTCAATATCTCAGTGTAATTCTGGGTAGGCGGGTTCACCCGACACCAAGGGAACTAGAGATGAGTGAGCAGTGGTATTTTGCATACGGAAGTAACCTAGATGCCCAGCAGATGGGACACCGTACTGTTGATTTCAAGGAAGCTAGGCGTGCTCGTTTGCAGGGATACCGCCTGACGTTCAACAAGCGCGGCAACGATGGAACCGGCAAGGCCAACATTGTCCGGGATCCCTCTGGGGTTGTGTGGGGAGTTGCCTATCTGTGCAGCTCGGACAGGCTGGAGAGGATGGATCGGTATGAAGGAATTCCGGGAGGTCATTACCGTCGCCAGCAGGTTCAGGTTCGAAGCGATGAGGGTGAAGTGATCGAAGCAATGACTTACGTGGCGGGAGATTCATTCATTGATGATTCATTGATCCCAAGCGAGGGATATCTTCAAGGAATCTTGAAGGGGGCACGAGAGCATGGGCTTCCCCCCGACTACATTCATCAAATTGAAGCGATGGGGTTGGGTGGCTGAGAGCACTCTGTCCAAGGGGATTGAGGCTGCTGGCAAACAGGTTCCTGCCCCTGACCTTAAGATGGAGCCTCAAACCAGGTGGGTTGATCCCGAACGGTTTTGGCAGCGTCCAGATCCAAGAGAGTGCGGCCTATTCGATAAAAGTGACGGCACATCCGTTGGCAATCCGAAAGGTCGGCGACTGTTATCTCAATCACCTACAACCATGCCAAACAGGCCACAGTAAAAGGCTGGCCATCGCAATGGTACTCCTCTTGCGTCTACAGATGCGGTGGGGCTAGTGTTGCCAGACTCTCATCTAACTCAGTAACTGTTCTTGCAACACGGAGTTTCTCAATAAAACGATGTAGTCTTGAATCTCTTGCGGAAGCATTTTAATGTCGCTATCCATTTGTCGATGAACAGAGAGAACCTCAACTCCAACCAGTTGATTTTCCTTGTCGAAATCCAAAACAACCCCAGGGGCAACCTCCTCTGAGCTTTGGACTTGAGCTGTTGTCAAACGAATATATCCAGCATCCACATCAGGATCAAACTCGATGAAAGGTCTCATGGCAGCTTTTTCCCCATTGTTCGATCAAAAAAGATAGTCACCACTGTCCAAGGACCCGTTGATTCATCGTAAACAATCTTCAGGAGGCGATTGCCGTACTCCGGAATTCGACCATAGGCTTGCTTGAGCTGAGGATCTTTGGGATCCACTTGTACGTAGTCAGGGCAGCTCAGAACTCTCTCGATCCACTGGCTTGCGATCTCTTGTCGCTGCTGCAGCCGTCTCAACGCATGCTCAGCTAGAAATCGCAGGAGCCCCGCACTGTACCCGTAGGGTCAGTGTCGGGAGGAATGCGGAAGTTATGATAGAAC
>NZ_JANSIA010000110.1:0-8960 GCF_047461835.1 Synechococcus sp. R60.1
TTTGGAAACAAACAGAATGCTATCGCTGCATAGTTGAACAGTGATGTTCAGCAGTGTTCAGCGTAAATGTATCAGCTGGTCATGAGCGTCAGTAGCCCTTCCTTCCGTGAACTGCCCATCTTAGAAAGCGGCGATCGTCTCACCCGCGATGAGTTTGAACGGCGCTATCAAGCCATGCCTCAGCTCAAAAAAGCCGAGCTGATTGAGGGAATTGTTTACGTGGCATCTCCCCTCAGATATCGCCGACATGGCAGACCACACAGCCACATCATGGCCTGGCTGGGAGTTTATGAAGCAGCAACGCCGGGGGTTGAGTCGGCGGGCAATCCAACCGTTCGCCTGGACTTGGACAATGAGCCGCAGCCAGATGCCATATTGCGGATGCACGAATCTTGTGGGGGACAGTCCCGCATTAGCGAGGATGACTACATTGAGGGTGCACCGGAGCTGATTGTGGAGATTGCCGCCAGCACAGCTTCCTACGACCTGCATGATAAGCTGCGGGCCTACCGGCGCAACGGCGTGC
The DNA here is from genome assembly GCF_047461835.1 of Synechococcus sp. R60.1. Classification (NCBI taxonomy): domain Bacteria; kingdom Bacillati; phylum Cyanobacteriota; class Cyanophyceae; order Synechococcales; family Synechococcaceae; genus Synechococcus; species Synechococcus sp. R60.1. The sequence goes on from NZ_JANSIA010000110.1 coordinate 527, forward strand.
GGGAATATCTGGTCTGGCTAACCCAAGAGCAAGCCTTTCGCTGGTATGTCTTCCAGAATGGAGAGTACGTGCAGCAACAGCCCAATGAGTTGGGCGTTTTGTACAGTCGGGTGTTTCCAGGGTTGTGGTTAGCCGTGGACGCGCTGCTGACGGGCAACATGCAGCAGGTGTTGGGTGTGCTGCAAAGGGGAATTGAGTCGGAGGAACACCGAGAGTTTGCAGCGCGGTTGGCAACCCGAGGAGCAGAGGGTGGGGCCTAGGCCATAGGTCTGAGGGACGGGTTTGTGCTCAGAAAGGCCCAGGTTAATGGCTGTGGGCCAACAGGTTGGGCTCGAAGACAGCCATCTCCAACCGAAACGGGATCCCCATGTGGGCCAGCCAGTCCTGCAGCGGATCATCGGCCAGCGCCAGGATCTGCCCTTGGGGGGAAACGTGGGCCGGACGGTGCCAGTTGCCCAGTTGATGAATCACTTGGCCCATCTGGATGGGGTTTTCAGGTTGAATCAAGAGCACCGGTTCGGGTTGGGCTCTGACCCGAATGTGTCGCTGCGCATCCGCATAGAGCAGATCCCCATCGTGAAGATGGGTGCCGCGGGGCAGCATCAGCTGGATCTCGGTGCCCCAGTCGCTCACCAGCCGTTGCCGGGATCGCTGGCGGTCGTGCCAAGTGAGGGCAACCACTTCCAAGTGGCCGGGGATCCCCTCTGGCGGCTCGTCCAGCAGTTGCGTCACCGTAATGGCCGCGGGCTCCTCTCCCGCAGCATGGGCATCTTCGCTCATGTTAGGGACTCCAGATACTGGCTGAGGTCTTCTTGAAGGCGAGAGAACTCCACCTCAGTGGAAAAGCGCAGCCCTTCCGTTTTCACAGTAACCAAGACCTTGGCTGCGTGGGGGCCAGCCCAGATGTTGGGGTTGCAGAACATCTCCAAGCTGAAATCTTCAGTAGGGTAACGAAACTCAACCGGCTCCTGAGGCTGCTGTCGGGAACGGATCTTGAGTCGCTCCAAGAGGATTTGCAGAGCCTTGTGCCATTGTTGTGCCGCCTCAGGCGAAAGGGAGAAACTGGCCGAGCCGGTTGCGAAGTTGAGGGCAAACTGAGGAAAATGGGTAGTCATGGAGGCCCGTACCGTTCGCGAAGCGTCCTTTGGAGGGCAGCATTGGACAACAACAGTATCTTACGTCAGCTCTTGCTAATGGGCGTGGGCACAACCACTCTGCTGGCAGAACAGTTGAGAAAGGCTGCCGACGACTTGGTGCAGAAGGGGCAGCTCAACCCAGAAGAGGCATCCAATGTCATCAACAACCTGCTCAACCAGGTGAAGGCCGAGCAGAGTAACTTTGAATCCTACGTTCAGCGGCAGGTGCGCAACGTCCTGCAGGATCTGGGCGTGCCCCGCCAATCGGAAATGGACGAGCTGCGGGGGCGGCTGGATCGGCTGGAGCGGCAGGTGCGCAATTTGGAGAATCAGGTTTACCGCCGGTAGCCGAGCCAAGCCTTCCCCTTTTGCCGGCTTTCCTTTGCCGTTGGGCAGGGTTTTGCCGAACGTTGCGATACCCTGAAGTCCTCTCTGGGAGAATTCATCAAGTTCCCATGTCAAGCGAAGTTTTGACCGTCACAGGCCGAGGGATCCCCCTGCTGGGCAACGACATCGACACCGATCGGATTATCCCGGCCCGCTTTTTGAAGTGCGTCACCTTCGACGGCTTGGGCCAGCACGTGTTTGCCGACGACCGCGCCCAGGATCCCGGCCAACACCCCTTCGATCAACCCCAGTACCAGGGAGCCCAGATCCTCGTGGTCAATGCCAATTTTGGCTGTGGCTCCAGCCGGGAGCATGCCCCCCAAGCGCTGGCCAAATGGGGGATCCGCGCCCTCATTGGCGAAAGCTTTGCCGAGATCTTCTTCGGCAACTGCTTGGCTCTAGGGATCCCTTGTGTTACGGCACCCCCGGCTGTGATTCAAGCCCTGCAGAAGGCGGTGGCGGAAAATCCCCAGCTCCAGTTGACGCTGGATCTGCCCAACAAACAGGTGCGCTGGGAGGCAAATACCGCTGCTGTGGAGATCCCCCAGGGAGCCTGGCAAATGCTGGTGCAGGGCACCTGGGACGCCACAGGACAACTGCTGGCCGCCCAAGCCCAGATTCAGCAAGTAGCCGCTTCTTTACCCTACGTGCGTTGGCAGCGAGCCCGTTGAGCAATCCTCTCCCCCCTGATACCCATACATGGCTGGGCAGTGCTGACCCAGATTTTCTGGATTTGGCGATCCGGGAGATAGAAGCTGCGGATCCAGAGGCTGCCGTGCAGCGGCTAAAGGAAGCACCTGGCTTGGTATGGGTGTGCAGCCAACGCTCATTTGCTGACCTGGCTGAGGCTTGGCAAGCTGACCCGCCCATTTTTTTACGCCACATCTGCCCCATTCACCAAGAACGGCGGCTGGCCGAGGGATCCTTAGTTGAATTGCGCCTTGATGGGGAAATGTTGGCAGCCATTGACCCCGCCCTCAGCTTTTCGGTTCAGACGCGCCTGTTTGGAGAGCCGGCTCTCAAGCCCTTCCAGGTCAATGAAACCCTGGCCGAACAGGTGATGGCAGCGGTGGGATCCCCCCTGCAGGTCAAAGACCCACAGCAGGTGATCTCGGTGGTGATCCTGGCTCAACCGATGGGCATTCGCGCTTGGCTGGGCCTATCCTTGGCTGCCCAGAACCTCTCCAACTGGGCCGGTGGGATCCATCGCTTTCGGCGGGATCCAGAGCAAATCAGCCGCTCCGAGTTTAAGCTGCTGGAGGCCATCCAGGTGTTTCAGATTCCCTTGGTGCCGGGGGGACAGGCTCTGGATCTGGGGGCAGCACCGGGGGGATGGTCGCGCATTTTGCGCCTATATGGCCAGCAGGTCACGGCAGTGGATCCGGGGGACTTGCACGAGCGCCTCAGCCAAGATCCGGGGATCCGCCACCATCGCCTCAGCGCCCAAGCCTACTTGGCTCGTGGCCCAGGCCGGTTTCACCTCATCCTCAACGACATGCGGATGGATGGCCCGGCTTCTGCCCGCCTGATGGTGGCTTTTGCCCCCCATCTGCAGCCACAGGGGAGAGCTGTGATGACCCTGAAGCTACCCCACCAACACCGCCTGCGGGTGCTGCGGCAAAGTCTGGAGATTTTGGGTAGTGCCTTCCCCCTGGTGAGAGCCCGCCACCTGTTTCACAATCGCAGCGAAGTCACCCTCTACTTGCAACAGGGGATCCCTGCCCCTCAATCTGCCGTTTCCACCACCTGAATCTCCCGACGGAGCACCATTTCGCGAATGGACTCCAGCAAGCCTATCTCTTCGGGGGAGATTTTGCCGTCCGACCGGATGGCGCTGACGATTTGATCCACCTCTGTGCGGGTGAGCTTTTTGTCTTCCAGCGCTCGATCCACCAGCGCTTGCAATTGCGAAAACTCCATAAGGCTCCTCTTGCTTGAACAGGTCTTGTCGCCTCATCTCCTCATCCAAGCTACCCGCCCTGACCCAAATCTCCTGCAAGCGCAAGATTCTCTTCAGGTATCCTAAAGAAAACGTGAAACCCACCGAGAGGAAGACATCATGGCTGGCCCGGATCCCAGGAGCACTGCGCACGATTGCGCCACCCTCTGTCGAGATGGCTGTGTCTTGGGAGAGGACTGCCCCCACCGAGAGGCGGCTCGCCAAGCCGTGGCCTTTGTCATGAGCACCGACTGGGAGACCTTGATGCGGATCGCCGAATCCAAGAACCTGCCCAAAAGCTCCCCTCAGGAAGAGATGGATCCCCTGCAGTTTTTGGAGAATTACCGCTTGGGCGGGTAAGCCCCAACTGAGTCTTCTCAAGGGATCCCCGCTAAGGATCCAGGGGTTTTGAGCCATACTGAATTTGGTGGGATCCCTGGATTCTATGGTTTGGCCTTGGATCATCATCGGGTTAGTCCTCATTTCTGCCGAATTGTTTTTGCCAGAATTGGTTGCCGGCTCGGTGGGGCTGGCGGCGCTCTTGGCGGGGCTTTTGGCTTATTTGGGGCTGCCGATCTGGGTACAATTTGCCAGCTGGATTGGGGCATCGGTGGTGTTGATTATCCTCAGCCGCCGTCTGGTGCCCCATGGATCGGTTCAGGTAGAGGAATCTCGCGAGGCGCGGGCAATCACCACCATTCCGCCGGGCGAACGGGGGCGGGTTTCTTATCTGGGTTCCACCTGGAACGCCAAGTGCAGCATCCCCAACCTAGAAATCCAAGCCGGGCAGGAGCTCTACGTGGTGGAGCGACAGGGAAATACCCTCATTGTCATGCCGGCCAAGATGCTCAAGTCCTGACCTGGACAAATGTTTGTTTCCCTTGTTGCCTTGAGCGAGGGATCCCTGCTTAGGGGTGCATCAGAGGCGGGGATCTGGCATAATCACAAAAGCTAAGCCGGGATGTAGCGCAGCTTGGTAGCGCATCTGCTTTGGGAGCAGAGGGCCGCAGGTTCAAATCCTGTCATCCCGATCCTGCCTGCACCAAGAACAGAGCCATTCGCGTTCTTGGCCGATAGCTTCGCGCTTATCCAGGGCCCCAAAATCTTCCCATTGATGTTGCTAACTGCTAAAGCGGGCGTCTATTGGTGGAGGCGCAGTCTTTGTCTTGAAGGCGCGAGAAGCAAACTCTTCGATGCCATCGAATGGGTGGGTCAGGCAGCCAAGCGGGATCCCTTGTAGCCAGGCTGAGGGAAAAAAGAAGCAAGCACAAAAAAGGCAGGGTTGACTTGCCCCTGCCGAGAAGATCGAGAGTTGAGAGCCTGCTCTCCTTGTCGCAATCGTTGCATCAAGGCGCGGTTCCGTTTGTCCAGTTGGCGCTTACGTGCCGATCCCCCACGACCGCGACGGTTTCTGCCCTGATGGCGAGGAGATTCATGAGATTTCAACAGCATGGGATTCCCCTGATAAACTAAACACAAACAGTCCTGCCTGATTCTAAACGAAACCTCAGCAACTGGCCACAAGACTGGCGGCGCAAGCTGCGGCATTTGCGGCTGGGGATAGGCCGTCTTTGTCAATTTATTCGCATCAATTTATTCGCATCATTCGGCATGGAGGACTCCTTGGGACAGCCAGTCTTTTAGGCGGTGGGTAGCCCGGCAGTCATCCTCGTTGTAGATAAGCGAGTGCTCCAAATATCTGCGCTCCCGAGTTTCCAGCCATTGGCTATACCAATAAATGGACTGGGCGCCATTGGCATCAGGCAGACGCCACTGAAACCCCAACCAGCGGGCGATGTTTTTCAGGGAATAGCTCTCGATCGGCAGCACCACCGAGCGTTGCACCCAGGCCTGTAAATCCACAAAGCGCTGCAACAACTGCCGCAGCTGTCGGGGATCCGTGCGGTATTGCTCCCCCAGCCGTCGGCAGGTCTGCACTTCAAAGCCGTGAAAGTGGTAGATGGGAGCGTCAGGATAGCGTTGTGCCAGTTGCAAGAATTGCTCCCAAGCTTGCCTTTCTTCCCGCGGGTCGGCGGCCAGGCAACTGTGATAGCTCGCAACCTTTTTCCCCTCGGCTTGCTCCACCACCAGCAGGCCCAGCAGATAGGCGACGTTGTGGCGGGGATCCGCCTCGATATCGAAGTACAGCTCTACGGGTGTGGTGGGCAGGGTTTGCGGGGGGGATTGAATCCAGAGAGGCTGCCGGCTGAGGGTGGCACGGGCTTGCAGCTGCAGTTGCAGGGCCACGCCGGATCCCAACTTGGGAATGGCTTGCAACCTATCCAACTGAGCGTTGGCCAGGGCTTCAATCGAGTGGATCCCCGCCTCCTGCAAAAGGGGATAGCGGGATCCCGTTACGCCCGGCAGCAGGCTGAGGGGTTGAGCGGTGGCGTTCAACTGGCGACAATGCTCCCGCCAGTGGCAAAGATGGCAGCGGCTGCGGGCCATGAACACCTGCGGTGGTTCCGGCTGGTTGAGGGAGTGCAGGTACTCCTGCAGCAATTGCCGCACCTGTGCTCGTCGGCGGCTCAGGTGGACGGGGTGCCACTTCCCATCTTTCAGGATCAAAATGCCCCGCTTGGGAACGTTTCCCTGCAGGGATCCGAGCAACTCTGCCTGCAAAGCCAGCAACAATTCGTATTCCGGTTTGGGGCGTTTGCCGATACGAATATGAACCGGCAGGTAAGAGGATCGGGCGGCGTGGCGACTTCTGCCAACGAGAGCGGGATCCCGAATCAGCAGATCCAGGGAGCTGCTCACCCAAACTGAACGTCCCTCTGGAACAGCTTCAGGCGGCAACGCAAGAGCGGGCACTATCTCGCAGTCTTCTGGGGCAGGGATGGGATCCCTTGGAGAGGAGGAGTGAGGGACAGGTTCAGAAGCAAGCTGCAACAGCTCTGCCTCAGCAGTACAGTTGAGATCTTCCTGCGGTTGCCAAAATAGCTCTGCGGCAATCCGTCCGCCGTAGATCCGCTCCGCCCCGTCGGCCATGGCTGCCAAGAGAGCTTCATTGCCCGGCGCAACCCGTTCTCCGGGGAATCGCTCAAACACAGCGGCTGCCAGGGCTTGGCGATCCCGCCGCCATTGCTCCAGCAGGTTGTCCGGCGGCAGCTTGGCCTCTTGAGGGCCAAAGCGATCCAGGTAAGGCAAGCGTCGGCAACGAAAGAAAGCAAGCAGCTCCTCAGCCTCAACAGAACCCTGTCCTGCTGCTGCAACCTGGCACTCCAACGGTGGAAAACCTCAGCTCTGCTGCCATTGTGGCACGCCCCCAGGTTGCCCTCTGATCCTTCAAGACTTGGGATCCTGAGCGGGCAGGAGATGGGCGATGATCCGCTCAATCGTCTCAGATTGGCGACGAGCTGTATCGGCTTGCTGTTGACATATTGCCTTTAACTCTCCCAGCCAAGTGCTCTGCTCCTGGGATATCAGCACCTGTTGTTGAACAATGGCTTTCAGATGGGTCAGGTCATCCTTGACGAAGCTGACGGTCTCGGCCAAGGTCAACACAGCCCCAACCAGGCGATCCAGCCGGAAGTCAATTTGGTCGAACCGGTCTTTGCTCTGCATTTTCCTTACATTGGTTAGTAGAGGTTATCGGTGGGCGCTGAAGGGAAGTCACTTCACCAAGAAAAAGCCCCAAGCCGAACAGTCAGCCCGCTCAAGCTTGTGTCTTTATTGTTACCCATACGTACAAATACAGCACTAGCCATTTAGCACAACTTCCCCTATCTGCTGTACGCTCATGCCCTGCCCTGCGGACGCAACTCACTCTTCAGGTGCAATGTATGCTATTTGCAGAGCTTAGAGAAAAACCACAGGGAACGAGATCACAGCCACGGAAGACTTGAAGGGATAGCATAAACTACTGCCAAGGGCAGGGATCCCTGATAAGACCTGCAGCTTGCTGACACGGCTGGCGTATGCTGGAGAATAAAGATTTCTTTACACTTTACCGGAGCGGACTGTGACAGCTCTTTCGACGGCCCCAACCTTGCCCCAAACCAAGACGGTGGCGGTGGAAATGCAGGGGGTGTGGAAACGCTTTGGGCAGCAGGTTGCCGTTCAGGATTTGAGCCTGCAGATCTCGCAGGGGGAAGTGTTTGCCCTGTTGGGGCCCAACGGCGCCGGCAAATCCACCACCATCCGCATGCTTACTAGCCTTACCCGACCCAGCCAGGGATCCATCCGGGTGGGGGGGTATGACGTGGTGCGGGATCCGGTGGCGGTGCGGCAGCAAATTGGCGTAGTTCTGCAGCCTATCACCCTAGAGGCAGAGCTGACCGTTTGGGAAAACCTGGAGTTCCACGGGCGTATGCACCACATCCCTAACCCAGAGCGGCAACGGCGCATCGATGAATGGCTGGAGTATGTGCGGCTGGCGGATCGCCGGCAAGACAAAGTGAAAACCCTCTCAGGGGGAATGAAACGACGCTTGCAGGTGGCCAGGGCGTTACTGCATCGCCCCCAGATTTTGTTTTTGGACGAGCCCACCGTCGGGTTGGATCCCCAGGCGCGGCGGCTGTTGTGGGAGATCTTGCGGGATCTCAATCGGCAGGGCATGACCTTGCTGATTACCACCCACTACATGGAGGAGGCAGAAGAGCTGTGCGACCGCATCGGCATCATGGATGGGGGAAGGTTGATCGAGTTGGGCAGCACCGAGCAATTGCGGGCTAAGTACGGAGAGGCTCTGTTGGTGCGCTCCTGTCCTGGCCGGGAGGTGGAGTACACCTTTTTCCCCAGCTTGGCGGAAGCTCAGCGGCAGTTGGAAGCTGAACCTGACAAAACCGGCCTCATGGTGCGCCCGGCCAACTTAGAAGACATTTTTGTGCGTTTGACAGGCCGCCGCTTGGATTAACGGGCCCTCACCCCTGGCCCCTCTCCCAACGTGAAGAGGGGAGCATGACTCTAGTCAATAATAAGCTCAACTATACTGAAAATAATGTATAATATGTTCAGTACGGATTACTAC
>NZ_JANSIA010000111.1:0-8959 GCF_047461835.1 Synechococcus sp. R60.1
GTAGTAATCCGTACTGAACATATTATACATTATTTTCAGTATAGTTGAGCTTATTATTGACTAGAGTCATGCTCTGCTGCAGCCTAGCCTTTGATCATAGTCCGGCTCTGCTCGCCCGTTGGTCTGGGAATCCGTCCGTCAACACATCTTGCGGGCAGGGTGACTGCACAGAGCCGTGGGATCCCTCCTGCCTATGCCGAAGGACTCCATCCAAGTAGCGCGAACGGCGGTTATGAGGGACGCAGCGCAAGCGATCGCAGGGAAGCCAGTGGCAACCAGAGGGCTCTAAAGCATCCTATACTGTTGCGGCTGTCCGAATCACGAGGAACCTGCCGCTTATGTCTGAGCTTCTCCCTTTGCCTTCCCTCCAAGACCGGGTGGCTGTGGTCACCGGAGCCAGCCGGGGCATTGGCCGGGCGATTGCCCTGCACCTGGGGGCCATTGGAGCAAAAGTGGCGATCAACTACGCCCGCTCCGCTGCCGAAGCCGAGTCTCTGGTGGAGGAGATCGCGGCCCTGGGGGGAGAAGGGATCCCTGTGGCCGCCGATGTGTCTTGCCCAGAGGCGGTGGAGAGCCTGTTTGCCCAGGTGATGGAGCGGTGGGGTCGGGTGGATGTGCTGGTGAACAATGCCGGCATGGCCCGCGACACCCTGCTGCTGCGCATGAAGCCAGAAGATTGGCAGGCGGTGCTGGATCTCAACCTGACGGGGGTCTTTCTCTGCCTAAAGGCAGCCGCCAAAATCATGGTAAAGCAGCGCCAGGGGCGCATCATCAACATCACCTCGGTGGTGGGCTTGGTGGGCAATGCCGGCCAGGCCAACTACAGCGCCGCCAAAGCAGGGGTGGTGGGCCTCACCAAGACGGCAGCCCGGGAGCTGGCCAGTCGCAACATCACCGTCAACGCCGTAGCACCGGGGTTCATCACCACCCAAATGACCGAAAAGCTGGATCCCGGCCCGATTTTGGCGCAGATCCCCCTGGGGCGACTGGGATCCCCGGCAGAAGTGGCGGGGCTGGTGCGTTTTTTGGCGGCAGATCCGGCGGCGGCCTACATCACGGGACAGGTTTTTGCCATCGATGGTGGCATGGTGATGAGCTAGGCACTCTACCACGCCAGGGCTAGGCCATCGGCACGGGGTTCGGAAGCCGCAATGAAGTGATCCCCATCCCGCAAGAGGATCTGTCCCCGGCCAAAAAGACCGCAATCCTCTTCTGCGTCCACCACCTGCACTGCATGGCCGCGGGCGGAGAGTTCGCGCACCACCTGGGGCGGCACCGTGCTCTCCAGCGCCACCTGCGGGATCCCTTGATCCAACAGCACTCGCCAGCGGGGCGCATCCAGGGCCGCTTGGGGGTTTAGGCCGTAATCCACCAAGTTCACCACCACCTGCACATGGCCTTGGGGCTGCATCGTCCCTCCCATCACACCAAAAGGGCCGAGAGGGATCCCTTCTCTGGATAGAAAAGCGGGGATGATCGTGTGGTAGGGGCGCTTGCGGGGGCCCACCTGGTTGGGATGGCCGGGCTCCAGGGTGAAACCCGTGCCGCGGTTGTGGAGAGCAATGCCCGTGCCCGGAACCAGCAGACCACTGCCGAAGCCATCGAAATTCGACTGAATCAAAGACACCATCAACTCACCATCAGCTGCAGCCAGGTAAACCGTTCCCCCCTCCGGCAGCCCTGGCTGGGCCAGGGGGATCGCCTCCCTCCCGATCAACTGCCGCCGCCGCTGTGCATAAGCCTTATCCAGCATCTGGGCAGGACTGACCCGCACATACTCCGGATCCGCCACCTGTCGGCTCACATCGGCAAAGGCCAGCTTCATTGCCTCAATCTGCAGGTGATAGCGCTCGCCGGCATCGTAGGAGATCCGGCCCAGCTCAAAACCCTCCAAAAGGTTGAGCGCCATCAAAGCGGCAATGCCCTGCCCGTTGGGGGGGATCTCCCAGACGGTGTAGCCGCGGTAATCTGTATGGATGGGTTCCACCCAATCGGCCTGGTGCTGGGCCAAGTCAGCGGGGGAAAGAAAGCCGCCGCTGGCTTCCGAGAAAGCCAGCAACTTCTCCGCCAGCTCCCCCCGGTAAAAACTCTCCCCACCGCTACGGGCAATCTCTTCTAGGGTTTGGGCATGCAGGGGGCTGCTCCAGCGCTCCCCAGCCCGTGGGGCACGCCCTTGGGGAAAGAAAACGGCCTTGAAGGCCTCGTGGCGGGGATCTGGCAGGGGCAAATAGATGGACTCCGCCGCCTGCCACAGTTGGGCCACCCGGGGAGAGACCGGAAATCCCTCTTGCGCCAGACGAAGGGCAGGCACAAACAGACGCTCGAACGGCAGCTTTCCCCAGCGCCGGTGCAAGGTCTGCCAAGCGGAAACTGCCCCCGGCACCGTCACCGCTAACCAATCGTAGGGGGGGATCCGCCCATGGTCCCGGTACCGCTCCGGCGTCAGGGCGGCTGGGCTGCGACCGGAAGCATTCAACCCGTACAGCCGACCCTCCTCCCCCCCCTCCCACACCAGAGCAAAGGCATCGCCGCCAATGCCATTGGAGGTTGGCTCCACCACCGTCAAAGCCACCGCCATTGCCACGGCTGCATCCACAGCATTGCCGCCCACCCAGAACATCTCCATGCCCGCCATTGCCGCCAAAGGTTGGCTGGTGGCCACGGATCCCTGTCTGCCCATCACCACCCGTCGCCGCGAAGCAAACGGATAGCGATCCAGGGCCTGCCGCAAAAAAGTGGGTGCTGGCATATCGCTACGCGACGCTCTCGCGAATGGGCTGGGCTCCCTACACAGGCAGGTTATCGCTACGCGACGCTCTCGCGAACAGGAGTGCGGCCAACTCCGCAAAGCTGTCCACCACCACATCTGCCCCGGCGTGGCGCAGTTCCTCGGCGGTGAAAGCCGTGGTGAGGCCCACCGCAAAACAGCCAGCCCCCTTAGCGGCGCGGATCCCATGGGTAGAATCTTCAATCACCCAACACAACGCCGGATCCAACCCCACAGCGGCAGCCGTTTTCAGGTAAGGCTCTGGGTCGGGCTTGGCCCGCTGAATGTCTTCGGCGGTAATCACCGCGTCAAACCAGCGGTGCAGGTCGAAGCGCTGGAAAATCTGCGCTTGATCCCGGCGGATGGCCGAAGTGGTGACGGCCAGGGCAGAAAAGCGCTGGCGGCTGGCCGCCAAAAACTCCAGCACCCCCGGCACCAGGGGTACCTCTGCCAGCAGCTCGCCAAAAGCCTTGGCCTTTTCCTCGATCAAGCGCTGCACCAGCAGGGGCCGTTCTGCAGGTGGGGTGTCCGTCTGGTGTTGGACGAGGTACTCGAACATGTCGCGGTCGGTGCGCCCCTTGAACTGCAGGGAGATGGGGGCCAAATCCAGGGATAGGTGGCAGCGTTGCAGGGCAATGGCCCCGGCGCGGGCATGGATTGGTTCCGAATCCACAATCACCCCGTCCATATCGAAGAGCAAGCCGGCAGTCACGTCAGCCTTCCCCTGTTGTAGGCACAGCACTTTGGATTGCATAGACATTATCGCTACGCGACGCTTTCGCGAATGGGCAAGCACGGGACAGGGATCCTCTTAACAACCCTACTGCCCCGTCTCCATCCCCCACCCGCAGAAGCGGCTGGTGATCTGCCAGATGGGATCCAACACATCCGTCAGGGCGTGGTCACTCTCCACCGCCACCAGTTGGGCCCAGGGGCGACGGGCCACATAGTCTCGACTGGCTTGAATGGGGATGGTGTCGTCTTGGATCCCATGCACAATCAAGGTGGGCACAGGCCGTCGCAACGCCCCATCCGGGTAGCGCTGGGCATCGGCAACAAAGCCGTACTCCAAAGGGAGAGGGCGGCCTTCTCCGTAGTGAAACACCATGAGTTGTCCGGTTCGCTGCCAAGTCTCCACCGCCTCTGCCCCCAGCCGCGGCAGCCAATGGCCTAAAAAGCCAAAAGCCGGCGCCAAAAGCACCAAGCGCTGCACACAGGGTTGTCGTTCGGCAACCCAAGCAGCCACCAGGCCCCCCAAGCTAGAGCCGATGAGAGTGACAGGCGGGTAGTTCATCTCGGCAAGCTGGCTGGAAACCTGCTGGATCTGGCGGGTCAGGGTGAGCTGGGCAAAATTGTCCTGGTTCAGATCAGGCACCTGAACAGGGATCCCCACCTGCTGCAGCCGCTGCCGAAAGAAAGTTGCCTTGGCCGACTGCGGCCCAGAGCCGAATCCATGCAGGTAAATCGCCAACACGGAAAGGGATCCCTATGGCCCTGTGGCTGCCGAGAGCCAGCCCGCCCCCAACACCACGCTGATGGAGAGGAAAAGGGTCGCTACCGTCCAGGTGATGCGGTTGAGGTTTTGCTCAGCACTCTTGGAGCTGGAGAACAGCTGGGCCTGCCCGCCAATGCCCGCCAACCCATCCCCCTTAGGGCTGTGCAGCAGCACCAAGATCACCAGCAAGATGGCCGAAGCCGACCAGAGAAACTCGAAAAACGCTTCCATCGCAGCGGATCCCTGTAGGGCAAGTTGCTAAGGCCATTATCGCTTGGAACCGCATCTTAGCGCACCCTGTCTCGGCATCGCTCCCATTTCAAACTCAACTCGTTCAAACTCAACTCGGCAGGCCCAGACCCATCTACTTGCTTCTCAGGTGGAACGGGTGCTGCTCCTTCTGGGGGTGTTGCTTTGCCTCAAAAAACGACCCCAAACGGGGCCGCTCGGTCTTTTCCGAATCTCTATGGAGATCTCCAGTGGATCCCCACCTCACCTAGAACAAGGGTGAAAAGCATCCACCTCAGTAGCTTACACCCCGGTAAGTCAGGGGCTGATGAGGGTGAGGCATCGCTTTCTTGCTGGTGTGGTGCACACAGAAGGTTTGACCGCGATACTGAGCTTGCAACTCCTCATCACTGAGCTGAGTATGCGCGGGAACGTAGTCAAAGGTGTTGCCACGGAAAGAGAGTTTCATATATCGCCTCCATCAACGAAGGGTTGAGTTTGTTGTCGTTGGGCCCTACGCCACGGAAAGAGTGGCGCGATTCAGTTGAGGCGCGTTCCTTCGGGAAGACCCCTACTTCCGTCTCTGCACAGCTCCAGGCCACTGGTGAGCCAACTGCAGAGGTGAACGATTTATCCTATGTCTGTATCATAACTTACGGTTTTGCAGGTTTTTTGGGGGATTTATAGAAATTTAATCCGGCCATACCCGCAAAAGGGATCCCTTGCCGTCGGCTCTTCCGCGGCTTCTCGGGCCTGACTGGGCAATCACCTATGCACTTTTCGGAATAGATTGCCGCAACCGGTTCCGGGCCCAGGGCACCAATCCCGTATTCGGCCAGTCTCCGCAAAATTCTGATTTCTTCTATTTCACCGCCTGCGCAAGTGCCTGCAGCCCTGCTCGCAGACGTTCCTCGATGTCGGCCTCTAGCTGTAGTGTTCCGGCAGCGTCCAACTGAATTTGAGAACTCAGGATATAAACCCCTCTCAGGATGTGGGTTGCCCCCATCACCGCCAGCACAGGTTTCATCGCAAAGTCGATGGACAGCAGATGGGCCAGGGTTCCCCCGGTGGCAATGGGGAGAATCACTTTACCGGTAAAGGCGTCTTGATCCAGCAAATCCAGCAGTGCCTTCAACACACCTGGATAGGAGGCTTTGTAAACGGGAGCAGAGATGACGATCCCGGTAGCTTGGGCCACCTTTTGCTGAATTGCCTTGAGTTGAGGGCTATCGAACTTGGCCAGTGCCAGATCCTCTGGGGGCAAATCCCGCACCGAAACAAACTGAGTGGTCAATCCCAGATCGGACAGGATCCCGGCAGCGTGATGTAAAACGGCTTCTGAGCGAGAAGGAGTGCTGGGACTACCGGAGAGCAGGAGGATGCTGGACATAGGCCGCAGACAGAATACTGTCTCAGTTGTACCAGGGATCCCACGTGAAAGATGATTAACCCACTCTCGCCCTGCCCCAGCATGCACGATAGCTTTGTCTCTCGACGTCATTCCCTGCTGGTCAAATTGCGGGCAAAATATGCCCCCCCCCAACTCCCCACCTACTCAAGGGGTCGGGAACGTGATAGGTTAGATTCAGCAAGGGTTTCAGCTTGCTAAACTTGAGATTGATTTACGCGGGCGTAGTTCAGTGGTAGAACGCTAGCTTCCCAAGCTGGATGTCGTGAGTTCGAGTCTCATCGCCCGCTTTCCCCAACCAACTGGCAAAACCCGCTTTCCGCAAGCATTCCCGGGCTTGGCCTAGTCCGGGAAATCAATGAGCTCAAGGTAAAAAGGGGTAGTTCGGGGTCAGTAAGATCTCCTTGGCCAGTGCCCAGTTAGGCAATGAAGCATGCAACTTTACGAGTACGACTTCTATGCCTGGACGCAAAAGCAAGCCGCACTGCTGAAATCGGGGCAGTGGGATCAACTGGATATCGCCAACTTGGTGGAGGAAATCGAGGCTTTGGGCAGGCAAGAACGCCGGGAATTGCTGCACCGGCTGGGGATCCTGGTAGGGCATTTGCTGAGGTGGCAATTGCAACCCCACCTGCGAGGCAAAAGTTGGCGGGCAACGATTACCGAACAACGCCGCCAGATCCAGCGATTGCTCAGAGACAGTCCCAGCCTCAAGCCCGATCTTTCGGCAGCCCTGCAAGAGGCTCACCAGGACGGGATCCTGTTGGTGGTGAGAGAAACGCCATTGTCTGAAGCAGATCTGCCTGACCAGTGTCCCTACACATTTGAGCAGGTGATGGATCCCGACTTTTATCCTGGCAAGGAAGATCCCCAGTGATCTGCTCAGCCCCCGGAACCAGAACCAGGGAGGGAGGGATCCCGACCCCGGTGGGTCTCCATCTGGCTGTCCACTACCCGTCGCAGCACTCCGTTGACGAAAGCGGCGGCCTCAGGATCCCCGTATTTTTTGGCCAATTCTACAGCTTCGTTGATGGCAACCTTCACGGGGCTGCTGGCCAGTATTTCCATCTCCACCACCGCCAGGCGCAGGATATCTCGTTCGATCCGACCAACCCGCTGCAATTGCCAACCCACCAAAGCCTTTTGCAAACGAGCATCAATCGCCTCCTTGTGGGTTCGCAGGGCAGTTAACAGTTGCAAAGCGTAGGCGCGCACTTCTTGGGATTGGGCAATGTACAACAGTTCCGGCATGGACAGGGCAACGCCCACCCGGTTGACTGCTCTTTGGGACAACTGGACAACCTCATCCAAGATGTGGCGGACGCTGTGCAGCCGCTGTTCCAGGTGTTCTAAGGCTTGGCCGGCGTTGCCGAGGGCCACTTGCACCTGCTGGATTAGCTCCAGCAATTCCCCCCGTAAGGCATTGGGGTCAGGAACGTCCGCCTCCTTCAGAGTGATTTCCAGGCGCTGCAGGTGTCGTTGGGCCTGCTGAAGGCGGAGGGTGACGGAGCGGGATCCACCCTCTTCCTTGGGATCCGAATCGGCCAACAATAGAGGATCGCTCTCGTGCAACAAACGGTCGCTGCGCTGGATTTCCGCCGCCGCTGTGGAGAGGGTTTCATGGGTCTCTTCACTCAGGGCGCGGATGGCTGCCAGCAGCAAGTCCTCCAGTTGTTTTTCGCTCAGTTTGGCCGCCGTGGCTGGCAGTTGATTGACCCCCAGCAGGGCCAGTTCGCGGGCAATACGCCGAGGTTGCATTGCAGAATATCCATAGCTTCTGAAAGACTGCCCCATTGCCGCAAGGCGGCGCGCAAGCGCTATCGGGCTTAGCCATGCTAGCAGGTTGCCAATCCATGAAGAACGAGAGACTCACCCGGTCAACCGGCCCTAAAACTGCGACTTAACACCCGAAACACCAAAGATGAACTCTGCTCTGTGCCAAAGCGAGATTGGCTGGATACCGAGAGGGTGAGCCGTCGTTTGCTGCGGGTGATGCCCACATACAGCAGCCGCAGCCGCTCCGCTGCCAAGTCCAAAAAGGCTTGCTTGGTGGCAGAGTCGGCCTGCAGCTCCCAGCCGCCTTTGGGGCTGAGCTGTCGCAACTGAGCCAGGGCCTCTGCCTGCATATCCACTTCATCCAAAAACTTCAGCCCCAGGGTTCGCTCCCCGTACTGGGTGGGAAACTCGTAGGCCGACACCTGGGGGATGAACACCTGATCCCATTCCAGCCCCTTGGCCCGATGCAGAGTCGTGACAGTGATGCTGCCCGGCTCGGGGTCGAAGGCGAAGATCTCCGAAGGCAAGTTGTTGAGGCGGTGATCCAGAATCACTTGAAATTCTTGGGCGATCTCCTGCCAATCGGTTTCGGGCAGGGATCCCAGCACCTGCTCCAGCTGATCGATTACATAGCGACCCACAAACAGCTCTTCCGGCTTGCGGTAGAGGCTTTGAACGATCACATTCAGCACCTCCGGCCAAGGGGAGCGCCCGGCCCGGAGCCAACCGGCAAGGGTGCGCAGCAGCCTGCCCAAGTTCTGCCAAGGCGGGCCATCGGGCAGAGCGGGAGCCTCACCAAAGTTGGGAAATAGCAGCCGCTCCGGCAGAGAGGCGCGGATCCAGCTCAACATCGGTCCCAGTTCAGCACGTGGGATCCCCGCCCAATCCGCCAAGCAATCCACAGCAGCAGCCAAGCGAGTGGGGGCAGTGGGCTGGGCAAACCAGTCGATGATTCCCTTGAGCTGCAACAACACCCGCCGCTGACTGGGACTGCCCCGCAACAGATCGATCACCCGCTCCGCTCCCATTTCCTGGAGATAGCTGAGGGCCTTGCCCCCCATTTCGTTGGTGGTGACCAGAATGGCCACCGTTTGGCCGGGAAAAGCTTGGGTGGCTGCAATGGCCTGCCGCGCTACCTGTTGCAGCTCCTCTTCCGGGGATCCGACAACCCGCAGAAAGTCCACACCACCCTCGCTGGCCGGGGGGTTTTGGGGCCCCCCCGGGGCGGCCCAGAGAAAGCAAAACACCCACCCCCCCCCCACCAGCACAAGAGCGGATCAGGCGG
>NZ_JANSIA010000112.1:0-8880 GCF_047461835.1 Synechococcus sp. R60.1
GCCATTGGAAGGATTGCTGGAGACCAATGTAATTCCATTTGCAAAGGGAGCAGTAGATTCTACCTGGGCTTGCTGCATCGGTGCTCGCGGCTGTAAAAGAGCCAACGCATCAGGATAGAAAATGGTATGCTGCTCCAATTGAGCGGGGGAGGGGTTTTGCTGCCAAACGCTGCGAGGCATTCGCACGGTAAATAGAGGGGCTTGCCGATCCCCGGCTTGTCCCAGTACCTCCAAGGTGATCTGCTCCGGCTGCGGTTGCGCTTGGAATTGTTGCGCCAAAGCTCGCCAAACCAGAGGACGTGATTGCTCGACTAGCTGCGAATAGCTCTGACCCTGTACCGGTAGAGAAAGGCGATAGGTTTGTGACCACCCTGCGTCAATCGAAGCCAGCACCCAAGCCAGAACCAAGCTGAGCAATAGGGATCCCAGTCTCAACCAAAATCGGCAAGAAAAGCTTGACCTTAGCATTTAAACCAAGATGTCTTTATAGGAAGGTAACTAGCTCAACAGGAAGAAAGCGGCTTGCAGCGATAAAGATTTTCCTTCAGTCCTCCAAAATTGTCGGCGTAATTAGGACTACAATTTCAGTTCTCTCATTTATCGTATTTTGCCTACGAAAAAGAGAACCCAGCAGAGGAATCTCAGAAAGCAGTGGAACCCTGTCAACAGATACTCGATCCTCCTCTCGTATCAAGCCTCCCAAAAATAGGGTTTCTCTGTCTTTCAGTCTGGTTTGCAAAGTTCCAACAGAACGCTGGTTCAGCAAGCTAATTACGGTGCCATCTGCCAAAATAACTTGGCTACCGATGGATGAAATCTGAGGAATGAGATTTAACGTAACATAGCCATTATCGTCAATCCTAACATTTTGAATAAGCAAGTTAACTCCTGCGTTTCCCTTCTCGAAAACAACTACTGACTGGCCTGTTGCGGGATCCGTTTGTATTCTCCTGTTGGTAATGACTTCTTGGCCAACCACAACAGCCGCACCGGTGTTGTTGGCAACGACTACTTTTGGATCGGCCAATATCTTAGCTGTCCCCGAAGCAATAGATGCATCTATACGAGCTGCAAGAGACTGCTGGAGCCGGTTTAAAGTATTAAATACAAGTGAGCCCCCAGTTGCTGGAGCCGGAACCGAACCAACGTTAGGAACTGAGGATCCCTCGGGTTGGCTAAGAGGAGTTCCACCAAAGCTGGTATTATCTCCAGAACCCAGCGCAAAGTTTCCAGATGCACCACCTAATGCAACTCCTAAGTCAGAGTTGTCGTTAAGGTTAATCTCGATAAACCTGGCGCTAATCAAGACCTGTCGACTTCTGAGATCAATTTGGGCAAGATATGCTGCTATTACGTCATGTTGGGTAGGTGTGGCAACAATAGTCAGTGAATTCGTTCTTGGATCTGCTTGAATGGCCGATTCCTGAGCCAAAGGAATGTTTGATGCTTCCAAAATGGCTAGAATTCTGCTTCTAATTTCACTCGGAGTAACACCTAGCTGCCTAGCCGTGATTTCAGTTGTTCCACCTCCACCTGCGGCACCGGCAGCAGTTAAATCAAAGTTTTGGATCTCCTCTTCGATTCTCAGTTGATTGAGTCTGTACGTCTTGACGATCTGCTGGCCAACCCCAGGGAGTGTAGTACCAATGAAAACTGTTTGCCCTACGCGAGACGCTTGAAGCTCCTTCAAGCGCAAAATAAAGTTAAATGTTTCTTGTAGAGGTGAGTCAGCTACATCTAGGGAAATCGTCAAGTCCGGAGGCACATCATTGAGAACTACATTAAGCCCAGCTCGACGCACCAGTAGGCTTAACACATCACCTACAGGAGCATCTCTTAAGGTCAAAGTGATCTTGGCATTTGAACCCAAATCCACCGGGGGAGGAGCTGGAATAATACTGCCAACGGCAAGATCTCCAGCCGGGGGAGCCATTGCTCGACCTTGAAACGGAGAAACATCAGGATTGACAACCCCTGGCGGCAGTTGGGGTTGGTTGAGCTGGTCCACAGAAGGCACCTGAGAAATCACGGGTGCAGCAGGAGCAGCAGGTGTGGGAGGAGCCGCTTGAGTTGTCTGCGGAGGGGCAGGGTTTTGAGCGACCGGTTGGGAGGCAGGGGCAGAAGCTGCGGGCTGAGGAACAGGAGCCACGGGCTGAGGTCGGTTTAGTGACGCCGGTTGGCCGGGCGCTGCTGGGTTGGACGAGGGTTGAGGGGGAACCGCCGCTAGGGGGGCCGGTGGGGCAGAGGGTAGGCCCTCAAAATCGAAGACCAACTGCGTCGGGCTGCGCCGAGCCAGCAAGCCTTGGGGAGCTGCGGCCACGCCGGCTATTTCTATCCGCACACTGTCATTGCCTAGTTGCTTAGCCTCGATGAAACGCACCCCCGGCAAGGGAGACTCTTGGCGATAGCGGCCCTGGCTTCCGCTCAATTGAGCATTGGTGATGTCCCCGATCCAAGATTGTCCCTGCTGGGTAAAGAACACCTGTGGGCGAGCGCCCCCTTCGGTGTTGATCTCCAACTGCATGCGGTTGCCGTTGGGCACCAGGCGGATATCTGTGATGCGGCTGAGGCGTTGCGGGTTTGCGGAGGTCAACTGTTGAGCGGCTGCCTCATTGACCCGGCTTTCTAAGGCCAATGGGGGCAGGGACAGGATCAAGCCCAACGCACACCCATAAGCAACTCGACGGTTCATCATCCTCACACCTCACTCCTTCACCCAGTCGTATTCTTGCTTCACCCCGCCACGGGTGCCTTTGGCCTCGTTCACCCCGTGCTTCCCTAATCAAAGCCGAAATCTCGGACTTTGCCACTACCTGTAGCCGTTTCGGGAGAAATTTTTCCCAGATCTTCGATTCGGCAACACTATCCGTGCTGAACCGGCGGTTGTTCCCGTCTTCTGAAAACCAGAGGGGATCCCGCACTGGCAGGATCCCCCCCTGAGTCAAGGCATGGCTGGGCTACTGACCAGGTGCCGTTTGCCCTTCAGGTGGAGGAGCAGTGCCCAACGGAACGTCTTTGTTGTAGATGTAGGCAATCAAATCAAAAGCAGCGTCCAGTTCCCCTGTGTCTTGAACAGGATTTAAGCTGATGTTGCTCACCCGGAACAGCGTGCGCAGACGTTCTATATCTCCCATCAGATTGATCAGCTCCGTATAGGGGCCACGCAGAGCGACACGGGTGGTCTGCACTTGGATGGCGGGAGCGATGATCCCAGGCACTTCCGGATTGGCCGAAGACGCTGGAGTCAGTGGAGAAGGGCTAAAGCTGCGCAGCTCGCTGTTGGGCTGCCCCTGCACCAGCCGGTTGAGATCCAGCAGTTGCGTGTCGGCATTCTCGGGAGTGGAGAGCAGGGCACTGATCTGTTCCCGCTCCACGCGAGCTCTCTCGACCTGATTGGGCACATCTTGCAAACTGGCAATCTGGCTCTTTATGTCCTGCAACTGGGTGGTTTTGTTGGCTACCTCCCTTTCCAAAGCCTGTACCTCCTCGATCAAGGGGCGAAGTTGGGT
Source organism: Synechococcus sp. R60.1 (assembly GCF_047461835.1). Taxonomy (NCBI): domain Bacteria; kingdom Bacillati; phylum Cyanobacteriota; class Cyanophyceae; order Synechococcales; family Synechococcaceae; genus Synechococcus; species Synechococcus sp. R60.1. Next base: position 3,510 of record NZ_JANSIA010000112.1, read on the forward strand.
GAAGGCCAGAAACCCCGCCGCGCCTAGCCCTGTGATCCCGATTAAAAGACCAATTCGAATGGGGGTCAGCTCCACGCCCAGCAGTACCGGCGGCCCTGCCGGGGGAACCACCAGTTGTTCGTCGGGAAAACCTTCAACCGATCCAGTCATCAGTTCGCCTCCACTCGACGCAAAATGCGGATCTTTTCAACCAAGCCTATCGCTCCCCGCTGCTCCAGCTCGCGGGTAAATTCTGGGTCGGGATCCCCCAGGGTACGGATGGTTACGGTTATGCCGTAGGTAACGCTGGGCTCGGTTAGGTCTGTGCCGTCCACCCGGGAGCTGCTGTTCAGGACGGCGCTGGTCACAAAGTTGGAATCCAGCAGGGTGAGCAAAAAGTCGTTCACCAGGGGAAAGTCCAGCGCCCCTCCTTGGATATTGACGGTATCCCCGGAAGCGCTGATGTTGGTTATCCATACCCCCTGGCCGGGGATCTTGCGCCGCAGCTCTTCCAAGATGGCCGACCAAGGCTGGACGGACCTCAGAAAGGAGCGGAACCCTTCCGTTTGGGCGCGAATGGTTTGCAGCTCTTGATTGGCATTCTGCAGCTGGGACAACTCAGCATTGGCTGTGCTGAGCTCACTGTCAAGGCGAGCCCGCTCCGCCCTCAAGGTTTCTCTCTGGCGGGAAAAGCTGTCTTGGAAATACCAAAAAGCTCCCATCGCTACAGCAGCAACAGCAACCCCCAGGCCAATGGCCGGGATCCAATTCTGGGATCCCTCTGCAGCCTCAGCTGCGACTACTGCTTCCCCACCTGTTCGAGCTGTGGTGAGGACATCCGGCCTTTCTTTGAGGAAATTGATCTCCGGTGTGTACATCTCTTTAACCGCCTTGTGCGCTATTCCATCGGTTGGGCGAGCTTGCGCTGCCTGCTGCCGCTACTTGGTGTCTTCCCGTAACGCCAACCCCAGGGCCACTCCCATTGCTGGGCGTTCCTCCAGGGGCAGTTCCACTGAATCCGGCACGACAATGTTGCCAAAGGGATCCGCCAACTCCACCGCCACGCTCAACGACTGAGATAAGAAGCCGTCGATTTGGCCGATGCTTGCCCCAGTTCCGGCCAGCAGTACTTTCACCACAGGCGAGCTACTTTCTGTGCTCGTAAAGAAGTCGATGGAGCGCTTCAGTTCATCCGCCAAATCGGAGACAACGCGCGTTACTGCTGCTACACCGGGATTGCTGGGCGCTGGCTGTTCTCCCGTGGCCAAAATATCGGTGGGGTTGATCAGGGGTAGCCTCAGAGTTCGCAACAGGTCGCCGGTGCGGCTAAGCGGCAGATTCAGGGATTGGGCCAGCACCTGCCGCATGTGGATGGTGCCGATGTTGACGGTGCGGGTAAATTGCGGGATCCCGTTCACCAAAATGCTGATCTCGCTGCTGTCGTAGCCGATGGAGCTGAGCAACACGGCCTCTTGGGGGCCGTACTGGGTTAGCTGGTCGCGGATGGTGCGAATGAGGGAGAAGCTGGCCAGCTCCACACAGCGCACCTGCAAATTGGCTGCCTGCAGCACCTCCAGGTAGTTGTCCACCACCTCTTTGGGGATGGCCACCAGCAAGACTTCGATGCGCTCAATGCCATCCTGGGAAAGATCGAGACCCAAGGGCTGGTAATCGACATCCGCCTGATCCCGCGGGTAGGGAATGTAAAGTTCGGCCTCCTGCTCCAAAACCACCCGGCGCAACTCATCGGCGGGCAGGTCGGCAGGCAGGCGAATGAGACGAACGATGGCCTCCCTTACGGGCACTGCTGTGGCTGCCGGCAGGTTGGTGGGTACCTTGTTTTCATTGAGCAAATTCATCAGGATCAAGCCAACTGTGCTCGGATCGAGGATGCGCCCTTCGACCATCGCCCCTTCCGGCATGTCCACGCTGTGGTAGTGGGCCAGACGATAGCGACCATTGCCCTGCTTTTTCAGTTGGGCAACGGCGATGCGCTCGGGGTTGATGTCCACCCCAAGCATGGTTCGGGTTTTGGAACCACCGAGAAAACTAAACACGCCGGGAAACCCCGCCCTTTGCGCTACTGCTAGAGGCATACTACCCAATTTGTAGGTGGGTTACCACTGTTCGCCATTGGCCGCGGGGAAATCCTTGTCTGGGCCGATCCCTCCCTGCCAGCCGCAAGTGCAGGGCTTGCGCGGTGTTGAGCGGTGTTGGAAATTCGCTTGACTCAACGGGTCTGTTGCCGCGCCCACTCACGGAACTGTTGTAACCGCTCACAACCCTTCTTCCTCGAGGGCCTGGACGTTTTGCACAATCCGGGAGAGCTCGTTTTTCTCATCCACATTGATGCGGGTCGGGGATCCGCTGATGATGCGCTCGTAGCCCCGGAAGGAATCGCGGATTTGGATGCCCGCATTGGAGATGAGGTACTCGCGGATCCCTTTGTCGTGCCAGGATCCCCGCATTTTGAAGACGTTGAGGGCGCGGGCCATTTCTCCGCGGATCTCCACGTATTGCAGCAGGATAATCGTGTCGGTGATGGTGGAAATATGGGATTCGGTGATGGAATGGGATCCCATGAATTGGTCGGTGGTGTTGGTGAAAAAGCCGGTGATCTCCTCCTGCTTGGCCAGGCCAGTTACCCCGATTACAAACTGGCGGAAGGCATTTTGGCTCACTCCCCGCGCCAGGGCTGACAGGGAGTCGATGGCCATGCGGGAGGGCTTGAAGGCCATCATCTCGGTTTTGATCTTCTGCAGGTGGTCTTCCAGGCCGGCAGATTCTGGGTAGGCGCAGATGATCTTGAGGAGGCCCTGCCGCTCGAACTCTTCCAGGTCAATGCCCCAGGAGGAGGCGTTGCGGGACAGCTGCGCCCGCGACTCTTCGTAGGCAAAGAGAATGCAGCGTTCCCCATCCAGGCAGCCCCGCTCCAGGAATTTGCTCACCAGCGAGGTTTTGCCCGTGCCGGTGGCGCCGGTGGCCAAAATAATCGAGTCTTTGAAGAAGCCGCCGCCGCACATTTCGTCCAGCTTCTCGATGCCGGAGGAGACCCGCACGTTGGAGGAGCGCTGCGTCAGCTGCATGGCTCCCAAGGGGAAGATGTTGATCCCGTCGTTGGTGATGGTGAAGGGATATTCCCCCTTCATGTGGGTGGTGCCCCGCAGCTTCAAGATCTCGATGGTGCGCCGCCGTTTCTCTCCCTCCAGGATGTTGCGTAGGATCACCACGTTATCGGAGACGAATTCCTCTACGCCGTAGCGGGCGATGGGGCCGTACTCGTCGGTGCGCTCCGTGGTCATGACGGTGGTGACGTTGGCCTGCTTGAGGCGGGCCGTCAGGCGGAACAGCTCCCGCCGCACCACACCGGCAGGGTCGTATTGCTGAAAGATGGCTGTCACCGAGTCGATGGAGACCCGCTTGGCTTTGTATTTGCGAATGGCGTACTGGATGCGCTCGATGAGGGCCGACAAATCAAAGTTGCCGCTCACCTCATAGCCTTCGGGATCGGGGGAAGCGTCCAGGATAAACAGTTGGCCCCTGTCGATGAGGGCCTGCAGATCCCAGCCAAAGCTGGAGGCATTGCGAATGATATCGGCGGGGGTTTCCTCGAAGGTGACGAAGATCCCCGGCTCTTGATACTTCACGATGCCGTTGTAAAGGAACTGCATGGCAAACAGGGTTTTGCCGGTGCCGGAGGTGCCGCTGACCAAGGTGGTGCGTCCCAGGGGTAGCCCACCGTGGCTGATGTCTTCAAAGCCCTCGATGCCCGTCTGTTTTTTGGGGATCCCTCGCAGCTCTGAGAGATCCGCCCGGTGGTTGTCTGGGGTTGGTTCGGTGGAGTCCTCTGCGGTGTTATCTTGTGGCTTTTCTGGCTCAGAAGGCCCCAATGACTGGTTCATCCCACTCTCCTTGCTCCTGCAGCCTGTCTCAAGCCTCTTCGTCCAATTCTTCGTAGAGCAGATCCAGGCCGATGAGCACTTTCTCGCGGTTGGACAGATCGCCAATAATCTTCCGCACCGGTGGCGGCAGGATTTTGGCCAAGGTCGGCGTTGCCAAGATCTTATCTTCCTCTGCCAGTTGCGGATTTTTCAAGACATCGATCACCTTCAGGCTGTACACGCCGCGGAACTCCTTTTCCAAGATGTCTTGCAAGGTGCTGAGGGCACGCAGAGAATTGGGGGTGTTGCCCGCCACGTAGAGCTTGAGAACATAGGCTTTGCGAGTGGACATATCTAAGGATCCCTTGGAGCGGTTTTGGGAATGGAGCGGCGGTACATTTCGCTCAGGTGGGCCATCACATCGATCAGGGTAAGGCGGTAATCCAGCAGGATCTCTTCGCTGCGGCCTTCCAGCTTCAATTGTTTGGCAAAGTCTTCCATCAAGTTCATGTGCAGCTCCAGCAGTTGAGCAGCGCCGATATCGGCAAAAAAGGCCAAGGCCACCAGCTCGTCGATGCGGGCATTGACGGTCTCGGGAGATTGAAAATAGTCCAAGACGATTGCCTGGTAAAGGTTACGCAGCCGTCGCATGAGGGCTTGCTGCTCGTGGGGCGGGAGGCGACGGTAAAACAGCTCTGGGTCACGATGATAGTACACTCCGGCGTAGCCCAGCCGTTCCCGCAATTTCTCCGCCAGCCGCCGTTGTTGTTGGTTGCTGTAAGCCAGGTAGGGCTGATCGCTGGGATGCGCTGGGCCCTGCGGGAGGCCGCAGGTGGGAGACATCTGCAGAAACAAGGCGATGGCCCGATCCACCAGCAGCTCCAAGACGGAAGGGGATCCCGAAGCGGTACAGTCGGCCCGCACCTGCCCCTTCAGCTCCTGTGGCGAAATGGGACGGACGAGGGTGGCGTTGTGGTAGAAAAACTGCTCTCGCTTGAGCAATGCTTTCACCAAAGATGAGGTGGCAGGGATCTCTCCTTCCGTCTCCGGTGTTTCCTTTTGCAGGTGGGATTCTTCCAGCACAATCGCCAACACCGTCGGCAGCAGCAGTCCCCACGCGCAGAGCTGATTGCCCAGATCGTGCAGCTCTTGCAGCCGAGTGGGATCCACCAGGAGCACCAAGCAATCGACATGGCCGTCTTGTCTCCTGAGAGCCTCTAGGAAGGCAGCTTGATCCTGAAAACACTCGACAACAAAGCGTTCAGGGGGTAGCCAGTCCTCGCAAGCTAGGGGCTCTCCTGCTGGCGGCTCCCAATCCAGCAACAGGTTGATGCGCAGTGGATGGGTGTCAGGCAACAAGACAAAGGATGAAGATATATTTCCTATCTTAAATCTGACCGGGATCCGCGCTCACCGGCCAGAGGAAAAGAGCGGGAGCATGACTCTAGTCAATGATACGCTGGACTATACTGAAAATAATGTACAGTATGTTCAGTATGGCTGCTTGGTAT
>NZ_JANSIA010000113.1:0-8844 GCF_047461835.1 Synechococcus sp. R60.1
TGGCCTGTGGATCGAACCGCACGGGCGGTCGGAAGCAGGAACCCGCCGAGACGACTGCGCAAGGAGCCATCCATGCGCAGCGTGGTAGGAATCTCCGGCCTAAAGGCCGGGGAGGATGTCAACACAGCTTGCCCTCAGGGTCAGCACAGGTGAGAATAAAAAAACAGAGAAGCCATCCTCAAGCTCATTTTTGTCTGCCTGTGAATCCTGTTCGCACCCTCTCCGCCACCAAAGCGGCCTTTTTCAGCGCCTACCCTCGCCCGATCAACGCCGTCTATCGCCGGGTGGTGGAGGAGTTGTTGGTGGAGCTGCACCTGACCACCGTCAACAGCACCTTCGTCTACGATCCGTTTTTTGCCTTGGGGCTGGTCACCCTCTACGACGGGCTGATGGAAGCCTATCACCCCCCTGAGCAGCGAGAAGCCATTTTCAACGCCCTCTGTAAGGCTCTGCACCTCAAGCCGGAGGTGTTGCGCAAGAATGCCCGCGATCTGCTGGAGTTGATGGGAAGCGGGGATCCCCGTCAAAGACTTGATCTCCTCTGTCTCAAGCCAGAGGCGGAAGATGTGGGTGGGTTGAAAGCCATTTTGGAGCGCATGACTCAGCCGCCCTACGCCTACAGCCGGGTCTTGGCTGTTGGCCTTTACACAGCCTATGAAGTTGTGGCCAAGTCCCTTTACGAAGAACCAGAAGAACGCACCCGCCGCTTTTTGGAGAATGTGGTGAGCAAGCTGCCCTTTTCAACAGAGCGGGTGAGAAAAGATCTGGAGCTCTATCGCAGCAGTTTGGATCGCATGAAGCAGGCGCGGGCTGTGGTCGAGGAGATGGTAAAAGCCGCCCGGCGTCAGCAGGAACGCCGCCAATCGGCCGCCTCTTTGCCCGAGACTTCCCTCGGCGACCCAAGCAAGCCTGGCAGCTAAACCCCGGCCCTAAGCCAGATACTGAGCCCAAGTTTCCACCACCTCGGGGGATCCATACCAGCGCCGTCCACCCCGACCGGAATGGTAGCAGTTGGGCAGAGTGAGGTTAACAGCCCCCTGCAGGTGGGCAGCCTCGATGGGGGTAATGCCATCGCCCCACAATTCCCCCTGTCCAGCCGTGAGCCAATAGCTGTTGTAGGCCAGCCAAGCCAGATAATGCTCCTGTCGCCACAGGGATCCCAGACTCAACCTCTGCCCCTGGATGACCCTGCCCGCCACGCACACATATTTGACCTCGGGCCAAAAGGCCCCCGGATAGTGGGTGTTGACAAAGTCCAAATTGCGCTTCGTCCAGCGCTCCCGGCTGGTGTGGGGGGATCCCAAGCTAATCAGCGCAGCGACCTGCTCCCGCCCCTGCCACACCTGTCCCCCATAGGGCACGGATCCCAGGTAGATGCGGGCAATCCAGCCGCCGGCGGAGTGGGCCACCAGGTTAACTCGGTCAACCCCAAACTCAGCGCAGGTCTTTTGGATGGTCTCTCGAAGGGCCCACAGGATGGGAGTGACAGGCCTTCCCCCCAGCGTGGGAAACCAACTGCGCACCTGCAACGGCACCACCCGTGCCGCATAGCCGCGGGCTTCCAGCTCTTGGCGCAGGGGCTCATACTCCGACGCACCCGCCAGATAACCGGGCAAAATCACCACAGGGGCCATACGCTAGCGGGGATACCAGAACATGCCTTTGATCCCCTCAGGGTCGGCGGTGAAGCCCAGCCGTTCGTAAAAGCTGACCACTCCCTGATCGGCAAAAAGGGTGATGTTGCTGATGTCTCGGGCGCGCAGCTCGTGGATCACCTTTTCCATCAGCCGCTTGCCCAGACCCCTACCCTGGAAATCGGGATGAACCACCACATCCCAAATGGTGGCATTGAAAGCGTGGTCGGACGTTGCCCGGGCAAAGCCGATGAGGCGACGGTAGCTGCCCCGCTGCTGCCACATCGACACCACCAAAAAGCTGTGCTGCAGGGCTTTTCTCACCTTTTGAATGGGGCGACGCGACCACCCCACCGCATCGCAGAGCTCCTCTAGCTCGTACAGATCCAAGTTGGGATCCAAGCTGAAGAGGATTGTCTCCCCTCGTACCACCACCGTTTCCTGGCGACGGTCGGCCCTAGCTGTTTGCGCCGGCTCTTTGGTTGTAGCAGCTCCTGCTGACCCGAACAGGCCTTTCCAAAAACTCATGTGAATCGCTGCCGAGTGAAAGCTCACCCCTACTTTGGGTGAGCGTGTCCTCAGTATAGCCAGGATCGGTGGCGGAATTGTTTCCAATTTCTAGGGATCCCCCCGAAGGGGGAACGACAGTATAAAACAGGGGACACGGCTCCGACTAATTCGTTTCCAATTTCTAGGGATCCCCCCGAAGGGGGAACAGGTAAACTATGTTGACCAACAGACAAAAGCGGCGTGCCACTGTTTCCAATTTCTAGGGATCCCCCCGAAGGGGGAACACTGCGGTGACGGGTGGCCAGACCCGAACGACTGGTAGTTTCCAATTTCTAGGGATCCCCCCGAAGGGGGAACTAAACACGCTCACAAGGCTTACAAAGCCCAAGAGCAAAACAAGTTTCCAATTTCTAGGGATCCCCCCGAAGGGGGAACTACCAATTTTAAGCCGCTGCCTCCAGAGGATTGGGGAACAACTCCAGTGCTTCCAATTTCTAGGGATCCCCCCGAAGGGGGAACTGTACGGTCCGTGGAATAACTATGGCGACTACTCCGAACGTTTCCAATTTCTAGGGATCCCCCCGAAGGGGGAACAACCAAAGAAGCTAGTCCAAAAACAATTCTTAAGCTGTTCTGGGTTTCCAATTTCTAGGGATCCCCCCGAAGGGGGAACCCGAGACCTCTAGTGGTTCGGCAAATCGATGGGAGGTTTCCAATTTCTAGGGATCCCCCCGAAGGGGGAACGTTTGGTATGGAGATTAAATTGTTGGGGTCCTGGGTTTTGTTTCCAATTTCTAGGGATCCCCCCGAAGGGGGAACTGCACTAACACACCGTGCAAAGAAGAGGGCGCGGGCCGTTTCCAATTTCTAGGGATCCCCCCGAAGGGGGAACTGGAAGCCGGCGGTACCACCCAGTTCAGCCGCAGCTTGTTTCCAATTTCTAGGGATCCCCCCGAAGGGGGAACATGAAGGATCCTCTGGCCCGCCCAGGCCGCTGGGCGGATGAAAGTTTCCAATTTCTAGGGATCCCCCCGAAGGGGGAACAACAAATATTTACTGCTATGTAGTAGAACACAGGTTTGTATCGTTTCCAATTTCTAGGGATCCCCCCGAAGGGGGAACGTCAGGATTAACCGTAGTTACAACCCTACCAGAAGTGGTAGGTTTCCAATTTCTAGGGATCCCCCCGAAGGGGGAACTGTAGGGGCCTTAGAGTTCCTAAGGACATTCCTGGCCGTTTCCAATTTCTAGGGATCCCCCCGAAGGGGGAACAAGCCCTCGCAAATCCAGGTATGCGAGGACGATACGTTCTTCGAGTTTCCAATTTCTAGGGATCCCCCCGAAGGGGGAACCATCGTGGGCCGTCGCGTGTGAGTTGAAAGACTTACTCGAGTTTCCAATTTCTAGGGATCCCCCCGAAGGGGGAACCTCCAACTAGTCCTCCCCCACTCAAACACCCAGGTTCACACACCGTTTCCAATTTCTAGGGATCCCCCCGAAGGGGGAACAAGCATGTTAACGTCATTACAAGGCTGCATGCTCCCAACGTTTCCAATTTCTAGGGATCCCCCCGAAGGGGGAACTCGGAACTCCACTGTAGTGGAGTTGCCAGAACCAAAGCATGTTTCCAATTTCTAGGGATCCCCCCGAAGGGGGAACGAACGTACAAACGTAATCACACGGTTGTACGATCCGAGGTTTCCAATTTCTAGGGATCCCCCCGAAGGGGGAACTCTTCCGTAGGCCGTACTCCCTTCATCAGGGATAAAGAAGTTTCCAATTTCTAGGGATCCCCCCGAAGGGGGAACATCTCCTTGAGATCATCAAGTGTGCAGTGTGGATACACTACGTTTCCAATTTCTAGGGATCCCCCCGAAGGGGGAACAACAGGGAATAAAGAACACCCAGGTGTGTGAACCTGGGGTTTCCAATTTCTAGGGATCCCCCCGAAGGGGGAACTACAACGATTTTGAGGAGTACAAGAAAGCCTGTCAAATGTTTCCAATTTCTAGGGATCCCCCCGAAGGGGGAACATACTCCCAAGCAACTCCAGGGGCCTTCTAGGGCAAATTTGAGGTTTCCAATTTCTAGGGATCCCCCCGAAGGGGGAACCATGTTCTCCTCGGCCCTGTTGCGCTTAATTGTTAGCGGTCCAGTTTCCAATTTCTAGGGATCCCCCCGAAGGGGGAACTACTGGCGAACCTATTCTGGATAGGCGTGTCAGACGAACCCGGGTTTCCAATTTCTAGGGATCCCCCCGAAGGGGGAACGCTCATGATGGTGTGTGATGACTACAATCGTCTCCACTGTTTCCAATTTCTAGGGATCCCCCCGAAGGGGGAACATCAGGCTCCTGCCTGAGGAGTACTGGCCTGCAGCTGGTTTCCAATTTCTAGGGATCCCCCCGAAGGGGGAACTCGTCCAGCGGTTCAAGTACTCGGTTTTGGCTGCAGAGTGGTTTCCAATTTCTAGGGATCCCCCCGAAGGGGGAACCAGATGAGCCTAAGCAAGTTCCCACACTGCTGCCGAAAGTTTCCAATTTCTAGGGATCCCCCCGAAGGGGGAACGAGTGTCCATTTCCCAAATCCGCCAAGCCCAAAAGGCGTTTCCAATTTCTAGGGATCCCCCCGAAGGGGGAACAATGTTGATCGGTTTAACTTCTACTACAAAACTTAAGAAAGTTTCCAATTTCTAGGGATCCCCCCGAAGGGGGAACGAGGAAATCGGGTGGGGCCAGGTAGCACTTCCGGTGTTTCCAATTTCTAGGGATCCCCCCGAAGGGGGAACTGGTGACTAAACGAGATCGGACGAAGCGACAGGCATCGATCGTTTCCAATTTCTAGGGATCCCCCCGAAGGGGGAACAATCGCTTGGGGGATTATTCCCTCGCCCGACTTCGAGGAGTTTCCAATTTCTAGGGATCCCCCCGAAGGGGGAACGTTGCCCAATCTGGACAGGGGATATTCCCCTCGATGTTTCCAATTTCTAGGGATCCCCCCGAAGGGGGAACTATAGAACGAGGCGAATACCGCGAGGCATTACAGTTCATGTTTCCAATTTCTAGGGATCCCCCCGAAGGGGGAACTTTGGCCAGAACTGAGCCACTGCCGGGCTTATGTGTGGTTTCCAATTTCTAGGGATCCCCCCGAAGGGGGAACTTCCTGATCCAGATATCCCTGAGGAAGACAAGTAGTCTAGTTTCCAATTTCTAGGGATCCCCCCGAAGGGGGAACCCTTGACCAGATGGGATTCGCATTTCCTGGAACATTGTTTCCAATTTCTAGGGATCCCCCCGAAGGGGGAACGGGAAATTCTACCAACACTGGCTTTAGCGGTTTTAAGCGGTTTCCAATTTCTAGGGATCCCCCCGAAGGGGGAACGCTGTGATCTGGGCAGCAGAACAAGCTAAATAAACAGATCGTTTCCAATTTCTAGGGATCCCCCCGAAGGGGGAACTATATTCCAGGTCTCAAGAGACGAGTCTCAATGCACACTAGTTTCCAATTTCTAGGGATCCCCCCGAAGGGGGAACTTGTAGTCAATATATATAGGAGTGCCTGAGGAAGGCGTTTCCAATTTCTAGGGATCCCCCCGAAGGGGGAACCTGACCGGAATAAGGATAGAAATATTGAGCCTCTTCAGTTTCCAATTTCTAGGGATCCCCCCGAAGGGGGAACATATGTACTTAACCCGTTCACTGACAGTCGAGTCGTTTCCAATTTCTAGGGATCCCCCCGAAGGGGGAACTTTCTAAAGACTTTATCCAACAGACTCACCAGGGTCTTGTTTCCAATTTCTAGGGATCCCCCCGAAGGGGGAACGAGTGCACAAATTAATCGTCACTCCCAACACCCAGTTAAACGTTTCCAATTTCTAGGGATCCCCCCGAAGGGGGAACTACGTTACAGTTACCTGTACCTTCAATTAGGTCGTATAGTTTCCAATTTCTAGGGATCCCCCCGAAGGGGGAACTAGGTCTTCAAGCACGACTAGGCTGTTCTCCCGTACTAGTTTCCAATTTCTAGGGATCCCCCCGAAGGGGGAACGTATACAGACAGCACTCGGCTATCGGTTGGAGGTTCATGTTTCCAATTTCTAGGGATCCCCCCGAAGGGGGAACTGGTCGTAAATGGCTCATCATTGAAGAGGGCTATGACGTTTCCAATTTCTAGGGATCCCCCCGAAGGGGGAACAAAAGTCAGAATGATTGACTGTCCTATCCGCCACAGAAGTTTCCAATTTCTAGGGATCCCCCCGAAGGGGGAACAGCCCAAACACGTCCCCACGCTGCTGCCGAAACCTGAAGTTTCCAATTTCTAGGGATCCCCCCGAAGGGGGAACTTGATGAGCAGCAGACCAATCTAACTTGGCTGCTGCTTTTGTTTCCAATTTCTAGGGATCCCCCCGAAGGGGGAACGCTTAGCCAAGAGGAGGTTTACTGGGTCTCCGTCGAAGTCGTTTCCAATTTCTAGGGATCCCCCCGAAGGGGGAACGGTAGTACGCATATACGAAGATCGTAGCGAGTACTTCAGTTTCCAATTTCTAGGGATCCCCCCGAAGGGGGAACACAGAAGATCATAGATAGTCAGCGTAAAATCCTGAGGTTTCCAATTTCTAGGGATCCCCCCGAAGGGGGAACAGCTTGCCAAATCTCTGGCCCACCTCGATGGGTGCGGAGAGTTTCCAATTTCTAGGGATCCCCCCGAAGGGGGAACTTCCCCGATAAGGGAGGTTTGTATGTATACAAGTTTCCAATTTCTAGGGATCCCCCCGAAGGGGGAACTCCACCCCTATTAAACCCAAGCAGGGCAAGGAATGCAAGACCCATTTGCGAGGGATCCGGAAAAAAGTCGGCAAAAAGAGCTGCGGCGAGGGGGTTTTGGGGCTGGAAAGCCTTGTGGCGCAAGGCATCGAGGGATCCGACGAAAGAATCGGCCTTTGCGGCTTTTGGCGGATCGCTCGCGGAGGCGTTGATACCGTTTGGGTGTTGTCTTGGAAACAAGGGTGAGTACCCGAGCCTCAACCGGAGTTTGCGGGGCTTGGCGATTGCCCAAGGCGTGCCCCCTAGCCGCGGGTGTAGCCGGCTGGGGGATGAAAGCAGATACGATGTTTTCAACTTTTCACAGTCGGAGAAATCTCATGAAAAAGTGGATTGCCTCGGCTACAACCCTACTCTGCTGTGTGCTTGTCCTGGTTTTGTTTTGGCCCCATGTTACCTCTGCCCAGAGGCAGACCCTCAATCTCTACATCTGGTCAGAATACATCGATCCCGACATCCTCACTGCCTTTGAAAAAGCCACCAACAGCCGCGTGCTGGTCAGCGTGTACGAATCCAACGAAGACATGGTGGCCAAACTGCGGGGGGGTGGCACCAGCCAGTACGACATTGTTGTTCCTACCGACTACATTGTGCCCAACATGTTGGAGCTGGGGCTGCTGCAGCCTCTCAACAAAGAATTGATCCCCAACCTAAGCAACCTGGGCGAAAAATTTGTCGGCCTGCCCTTTGATCCAGAAAACACCTACACCGCCGCCTATCAGTGGGGCACCACCGGCATTGGCTACCGCAAAGACCGCCTGCCCGAAAACTTTGAACGCTCTTGGGGATTGATTTTCGACCCGCAGCAGCAGTATGGCCCCTTTGTGATGATCGATGAGATGCGATCCATGATCGGTGCCGCTGCCGTTTACCTGGGCTTCGATATGAATACCACCGTTCGCTCCGAACTGCAGCAGATCCAGCAGCTTTTGATCGACACCAAGCGCCGCAGTGCCGGCCTAATTGGGGGCGTGGGGGGCAAAAACCAACTGGTTTCTGGAACGGCCAATGTAGCCATCGTCTACAGCGGCGATGCCCTGCAAGCTGCCGAAGAAAACCCCAACATCGGCTATTTTGTCCCCCGCGAGGGTGCCCACATTTGGCTGGATGTAATGGCCATTCCCGCCCAGGCCCCCAACCCCGAGCTGGCCAATCGCTTCATCAATTTCATCCTGGATGCTGAAGTCGGCGCTCAACTGAGCAACCACAACCGCTTCGCCACCCCCAACGCTGCAGCTCTGCCCATGATCAACCCAGAAGATCGGCAAAACCCGGCCATCTACCCTGACGAAGAGGCCCTTGCCAAACTCACCTACCTTAAAGTGCTGTCAGGGGAAGAGCTGCGCCTCATCGACGCCCTCTGGACAACCGTGAAAAGCAGCTAGGGATCCCTTGTTAGCTCTCGACATAAAACTTGACACTTTTTAATATCTGAGCCACATTAAAGATGTCACCCGTTGATGGAGCTAAAACCATGGAGAACCAAGAAGCTAAGTTCGGCTTTACCACCTTCGCCGAAAAATGGAATGGCCGTTTGGCAATGTTGGGCTTTGTGATCGGCGTTGCGACCGAGTTGCTGACCGGCCAAGGGATCCTTTCTCAAATTGGCCTGATGTAATCCCGGTGGGCCTAGGACACTGCTGTAGATCCTTGCTTGCCTGGCTGTAGTTTCCACCCTCTGCAAAGCAGCCAGGCTTTCGCATTGCCCTCGATTCTGGATTTAGGTCTGAATGAATCCAAATGGAAGTGGAAGCGAAATGCAGGCTGTTAAGTCCAGCTTCCACTGCCTTGCTTCTGCCGCTGACTCTCCTCTTCCACTGGGAGAGGGGCGGGGAGTGAAAGCTAGCAGCGCAGAAGGCTTGGGATCCCTAGGAATCTACT
>NZ_JANSIA010000114.1:0-8039 GCF_047461835.1 Synechococcus sp. R60.1
CAAAGTGCAACCATAGGCTACCACGAGATTGGCAAGGCGCTCTGGGTGTTATGCTCAGAGCTTTGCGGGATACCGCCGTTCTGTTTGGAAACGGACAGAATGCTATCGCTTCACCGTTGAGCAGTAATGATCAGCAGTGTTCAGCGTAAATGTATCAGAAAAACCTAAACTAGGGGTGAGTGAGCTGCTGCCGAGATCCCTATGGTGCCCCTGATCATCGACTGTGACCCTGGCCAAGACGATGCGGTGGCTCTGCTGCTGGCTATGGCGTCGCCAGAAGAGCTGCAATTGCTGGGCATTACCACGGTGGCCGGCAATGTCTCCTTGGACAAAACCAGCCGCAACGCTCGACAGATCTGTGAATTGGCCGGTCAGCCGCAGATGGGGGTGTATGCTGGCTGCCCCCGACCTCTCTTGCGCCCTCTGGAAACCGCCGAGCAGGTGCATGGCAAAACCGGGATCGATGGAGCGGATCTGCCGGAGCCCCAGATGCCTTTGGGATCCCAGCATGCAGTGCCCTATCTCATCGAGACGCTGATGGCTGCCCCTGAGCCGGTTACCTTGGCTTTGCTGGGCCCGATGACCAACTTGGCGGTGGCTCTGGTGCAGCAGCCCCGAATTGTGGAGCGCATCCGGCGGCTGGTGTTTATGGGGGGATCCGCCTTTGAGGGGAATGTTACCCCGGCAGCCGAGTTCAACATCCTCACCGATCCCCACGCCGCCCAGATCGTGCTCAGCGCCGGGATCCCGGAGGTGGTGATGCTGGGCTTGCACGTCACCCAACAGGTCCTCAGCACGCCGGAGCGGATTGAGCGCATCCGCGCCCTGGGCACCCGCGTTGGGCAGACGGTGGCCAATATGCTCACCTTTTACGGTAAGGTCGACGTAGAACGCTACGGGCTACCGGGAGGGCCATTGCACGACCCTTGTGTGATTGCCTATCTGTTACAGCCGCAGTTGTTCGAGCTCAAGCCCTGCTACGTCGAGGTGGAAACGGCTAGCCCCTTGAACCTGGGCCGGACGGTGGTGGATCGCTGGGGATCCAGTGGTCGCCTCGCCAATGTTCAGGTGGCTTTTGGGGTGGATGCCCAGGGGTTTTACCACCTGCTCACCGAGCGCCTGGGCCGTTACCGATAATTCTGATAGTTCTGATCCTTGAGGCCAGATCCGAAGGTGGAGAATCCCAGCGCCGTCCAACGTGCCAAGCTGGAGTGGGTGAACCTGCCCACCGCCGTCACCCTGCTGCGGCTGGCAGGGATCCCTTTTGTTTTGCTGGGCCTGAGCCTGCGATCCCCACTGGGGGAGAGGTTGGCCCTCTGGGCGTTCCTGTTGGCGGCGGCAACCGATTGGCTGGATGGCCATTTGGCCCGCCGTTATGGCTTGGTAACCGATATGGGCAAGTTTTTGGATCCTCTGGTGGATAAGCTGCTGGTGTTGGCGCCGCTGCTGGGCCTGCTGGAACTGGGGCGGATCCCCGCTTGGGGCGTGTTTTTGCTGGTGGGGCGGGAGCTGGCCATCGCCGGCTGGCGGGTCAACCAAAGCCAAATCCGCGGTGCCAATTTCTGGGGCAAAGCCAAGACGGTAACCCAAATCCTGGCCATTGCTTTGCTGATTTTGGGGTGGCCGGGAGGGATCCCTTGTTTTTGGGTGGCGGTGGTTCTCACCCTGATCTCGGGCCTGACCTACCTGCACACCGATCATCCCCATCATGCGCAGTCACCCGGCAGGCCATAGCCCTTGTCAGATCCCCCCGCCCCTCGCCGACAGAGGAGACACCCCACCTGAGCAGCGCATCCTCGGCCTAGATCCAGGTCTGGGAACCATGGGTTTTGGTTGCATTCTGGCGGGATCTGCGGGGTTGAAACCTGTGGATTATGGGGTGATCAGCACCCCCAGCCAACACTCGATGCCGGAGCGGCTGCAAACGCTGCACGAGGATTTGAGCCAGTTGCTGCGCCAACTGCGCCCGCATCAGGTGGGGCTGGAAAAACTTTTTTTCTACAAAATGGGCAATACCATTGCCATCGCCCAAGCCCGTGGCGTGATCCTGCTCACCTTGGCCCAGCATCATCTGTTGCCGGTGGAGTTTACGCCCGCCCAAGTCAAGCAAAGTTTGACAGGCTACGGACGCGCCGACAAGCAGGCTGTACAAGCTGCCGTGGCCCGGGAACTCAACCTGCCCAGCTTGCCCCGCCCGGATGATGCCGCCGATGCCTTGGCGATTGCCATCACAGTCTGGCACCACCGCTTCTCTTGAGGGATCCCCTCCCTGTCAATCCCCTACCTTTAGCAGAGATAAAGATTGGCCAATAAAGATGGGCTAGACTCAGTACAGCGAGAAGCACAAGCCCTATGCCTTCTTCTTCCGTGGATGTTCGCGAGCTACCGCTGTTTCCCTTGCCGGAGGTGGTGCTGTTTCCGGGCCGACCTCTGCCGCTGCACATTTTCGAGTACCGCTACCGCATGATGATCAACACCATTCTGGAGACGGATCGCCGCTTTGGGGTGCTGATGTTCAATCCCCAGACGGGATCCCCAGTGCGGGTGGGCTGTTGTGCTGAGGTGTTGCAGGTGCAGCGATTGCCGGATGACCGCATGGACATTTTGACCTTGGGGCAGCAGCGCTTCCGCGTCTTGGATTACGTGCGGGAAAAACCCTTCCGGGTGGGGCTGGTGGAATGGATTGAGGATGAGCCGACCACCCCTTCCGATGACCTGCAGAGCTGGGTGCGCCAGGTTACCACTCTCCTTCAAGATGTGGTGCGTCTCTCGGGCAAGCTAATGGAGCGGGATGCACAGTTGCCAGAGCAGCTCCCCACCACCCCCATAGAACTGTCCTACTGGGTGGCTAGCCACTTCCATGGGGCCCCCCAAGAGCAGCAAGCTCTGCTGGAAATGGTCAGTACCGAAAGGCGGCTGCGCCGGGAAGCCGAAATTCTCGAGTCCACCCGCAAGCACTTGGCCGCCCGCACGGCCCTCAAGGATCTGTTCACGGAAATTTCCTGAGGTTCCTGTCAGTTGGTCAGGTCTGCTCCCATCTGTTCTGGTGGCTCTTGTGGACCTTTCCAGAGAGTGCCCTTTGCCTTTCTCGACCAGGCAGAGCAGAATGCTTCCCCCGGAAAGGTTGGGTATTTCTTGAGGATCCCTTCCCCGTTTTTCATGGCCTACGCTCGCCGCTACTTGCGCTTTCCCTCTCAGATCTTGGGCCGGGAAATGGAGATGCTCCACTTTGGGCATCACGGCTACCCGCTGATCTGTCTGCCCACCAGCAACGGGCGTTTTTTTGACGTGGAAGATCGCGGCATTATTGCCAGCCTCAGCCATCATCTGGAGCAGGGCTATTTGCAGGCTTTTTGCGTGGAAACCCTAGATTGGGAGACTTTGTTCAACCGCCAGCTGGACTTGCCCCAACGGCGGGATCGTTGGCTGTTGCTGGAGCAGCACTGGGTAGAAGAGCTGATCCCCTACGCCAAGGCCGAGGCGCAAAATGAGTTTCTGGTGGTGGCTGGGTTTTCCCTGGGAGCTACCCATGCTGTCAACCTCACCTGTCGGCATCCCGGCCTAGTGCGCCGTTGTTTGGCTCTGGGGGGGCCCTACGATGTGGCCGCTCTCGGCTCTGTCACCGGCTGGGATCCCCAACGGGCAGAGCAGGAGCTGTATTTCATCAACCCGCTGGCCTATATGTCCAACATGAGCCGGCAACTCTGGGATCAGTTGGGCGGGCGCAACACCGAGCTGAAGTTGCTCACCGCTCGCCGCGACCACTGCCTCAGCGACAATCTGCGCCTGGCAGAAGTGCTCAGCCGCAACGACATCCCCCATCAACTGGAGGTATGGGAGGGGGATCACGACTGGCCCACTTGGCAAGCGCAAATCCGCGCCTTCGCGTAGGATCCCTTGCAGGGAATAGCTTTTGAGAGAGCTTTGATGATTGAAGACTATTGGGTTGGCAGCCTGCACTTCAGCGAGCCTTTTGGGGACGATACTCTGGCCCGCCTCAACGCACTTCCCCCTATTCAAGCTCGCAACGGCCAAACTTACAAGATCCGGGCCGAACATGTCACCATTCACGAGGTGAACCTGGATTACCGCACCAAGTATCGCCTGATCCTGGATCGTTTCAGCTACCTTTACCCCCAAGCCATCGGCCTGTTCATGGGCTTTGCCTTTCGGGGGGTTTACCTCATCAACAACCCCTTTAGCTTTTATTACTACCTGCGCAACAAAGATGCTGCCTACATGGTGGTCAAAGAGCTGGGGATCTCCATCCCCAAAACTTACATTCTGCCCCCTAAAGAAGCCCCCGCATTGAAAGCAGAAGATTTTAAGTATCACAAGTTTTTCGATTGGCAGGGGATGGCGGAAGATCTGGGCTGGCCAATTGTGATTAAGCCGGCGGAGGGGCGAGAGGCCATTGGAGTAGAAATAGCCCACAACATGGAGCAGCTCCTCTATTTTTACGACCGCTCTGGATCTCAGGTGATGATGATCCAAGAGAAGGTCAAAACCCCTTACCCTTGGCAGATTCGCGCCCTCTGCATTGGCCGAAAGATCATTCCGATCAAGTATATCTTTCGAAAGTTCGATGCCAGCGAATATCTGTTTGATCCAGAATTTCTTACCCCGGAAATGGGCCAGAAAGTCATCAATACCTGTCGGATTATCAATCGAGTTTTGGGCTATGAAATGAACTCGGTGGAGCTATTCATCGACGAGCAGGGAGAGCTGCAGGCCATCGACTTTAACAATCCGGTGCCCGATGGGCGGCTCAAGGCTTTGGGAGAGATCTTCTACAACGATTACCAGCAGGCCCTTTGCGATTTGGTCTTGGACATCGTGCGGGAACAGCGTCCTTTCGACTTCCTGCCCCCAGATATCAACCGCTTTGCCCACATTGCCCGACGGGCCGATCTCACCCGCGAGCAGAAGTTTCAGATGGCTTTGGAATTGGCCAACCGTTACTACGAGCCCAGGGATCCCGATTAAAATCAAACCAGAACCCACAAGTGTGGTTTTCCGCTGGGGAAGTTGTGGACGGGCAAAGGAGCAGCAGCGTGGTTTCCGACCCCGTTTCAGGGTGGTACGTGATCAAGCAGGCGCAGGGATCCTGCCAGGTGCTGCATTTGGCGGCGTTGAGTCGGCAAGAGCATTGGGGGCCTTTTCCCAGCCAAGCTGAGGCAATTGCACGGCGGGTTGGTCTGATCCGAGCAGGCAAATGTCAACCGGGTTGAAATGGCGCTGGTGCCACGATATTCGCGAGATCCCAGCAGGGGCCTGGCACGCCTTGCAAACGGAGCGCACCTCTCCTTTTTTGGAATACGAATGGTTGCACAGCCTAGAGAGCTCAGGTTGTGCCAGCCGCAGGACAGGGTGGCTGCCCTGTCACCTGTTGGTGGAGGCGGACGGCCAGTTGGTTGCTGCTGCCCCCTTGTATTTGAAAAGCCACAGCCAGGGGGAGTTTGTCTTTGACCAAGAATGGGCTGCAGTTGCCGGCCAATTGGGGGAACGCTACTACCCGAAGTTAATCGGCATGGCCCCCTTCACCCCGGCCACGGGCTATCGCATCCTCGTCCATCCCGAGTATTCGGAAGCAGAGGTGTGGTCGTTGATGCTGGCAGCCATTGACCGGTTTTGCCAAGAGAAGGATATTTCGGTGTTTAGCTTGCTTTATGTAGATCTGGACTGGCGGACTCAATTGGAGTCGGATGGATTTACGCCCCGGATCACCCACAACTACCAGTGGCACAACCCCGGCTACCGCTCTTACGAAGACTTTTTGAGCCAGTTCAATGCCAACCAGCGGCGCAACATCAAGCGAGAGCGGGCTGCAATGGAAAAAAGCGGCCTAGAACTCAAGATTTACACAGGAGAGGAGATCACGCCCCGCCTGTTGTCTCTCATGTACGACTTTTACAGCAACACCTGCGCCCAATTTTGGAACTGGAGCAAATATCTCAATCGCCGCTTTTTCGAGTCTCTCTATCCCAACTATCGGGAGCGAGTTGTGCTGGTGGCCGGGGAACGGAATGCAGAAATTGTGGGGATGTCTTTTTGTATTCGTAAGGGAGATCGCCTGTTCGGGCGCTACTGGGGTTGTCGGGAGGAGGTGAAGTTTTTGCACTTTAACGTTTGCTACTACGAGCCCATTGCCCTCGCCATCCGAGAAGGGATCCGCAACTTTGATCCCGGCGCAGGGGGATCCCATAAGATTCGACGGGGATTTCCGGCCACGCCTGTGTACAGCTACCACCGCTTCTACAGCCGAAGGCTACAACAGGTTTTGGTGCCCTACCTAAACCGGGTTAACCCTCTCATGTTGGCCGAGCTGGAGAACGTGAATCAAAATGAGGTTCCTTTTCGAGAAGATGTTTTGCCTTCTCTATCTGCTTTGACCAAGGAGTGAACCACTTCATTGGATGGGGTTTTCAATCCCGTAAGCAGTTGGCGGCTGACATGCTTTTTGCCTTGCTACAGCTTTTTCCGGCAATGCTGACTCCAGCCAACACGACCTGACCTATGGTTATAGTTATTTCGAATTTCGGCGAAACAGCCTAATGGAACATCCGATCCCTTCCGGCCTTCCTGATCCCGTTAAACCTGGGGATCTCTTGGCGTTGGAGGTCACGGCCCTGACCCCCCAGGGAGATGGCATTGCCCACACGGTAGGACTTGGACAAGGGCGAGTGGTGTTTGTGTCCCAGGCGGTGCCCGGGGATCAGGTGGTGGCCCAAATAACCGAGATCAAGCGCAACTACTTGGTCGGGCGAATTCGGTCGCTGATTTCTCCCTCTCCCCAACGGGTGCGACCAGCCTGCATTGTGGCGGACAAATGTGGTGGCTGCCAATGGCAACATGTCAGCTATGCCCAGCAATTGGCCACCAAGCAGCAAATCCTCAGGGATGCACTGGAGCGGATTGGCGGTCTGACTCTGCCGCAGCCTGTCCCTATTTTGGGATCCCAGCAGCCGCTGCGCTATCGCAACAAGGTCACCTACCCCATGGCCAAACCGGAGGGCCAGCCCTTGCGCATGGGCTACTACCAACGGGGCAGCCACCGCCTGGTGAACCTCAACCAATGCCCCGTGCAAGACGAGCGGCTGGATGTGTTCCTGAGGGAAATCAAGCGCGATCTTCAAGAGACGGGCTGGAGTGTCTACGACGAAAGTCGTCACCAGGGTCATCTCCGCCACTTGGGTTTGCGCATCGGTCGCCGCACCCGCGAGGTGCTCCTGACCTTGGTCAGTTGCAGTCGTCGCCTGCCCCATCTGGAAAGCTGGGCCGAACGCTGGATGCAGCGCTACCCTGACCTGGTGGGGGTCTGTCTCAATCTCAACTCGGCCCGCACCAATGCCATCTTCGGCCCGGAGACTGAGGTGATTGCCGGTCGGGGGTCTTTGCGGGAGGAATTTGCCGGTTTTTCCCTCTGGATCGACAGCACCTCTTTCTTCCAGGTCAACACAGAGCAAGCAGAAGCCTTTTTTACCTGGATAGCCGACCAACTGAACCTGCGGGGAGAGGAAACCATCCTGGATGCCTACTGTGGCATCGGCACCTTAACCTTGCTGCTGGCGCAACGGGCGAAACGGGCGATGGGGGTGGAAGCTTTGCCGGAAGCGGTGGCCCAAGCCCGCTACAATGCCCAGTTCAACGGTATCGCCTCAGCCCAATTTTTCCAGGGCACGGTGGAACAGGTTTTGCCGACCCTGCCCCCTGCCGACATTGTGGTGCTGGATCCGCCGCGGCGCGGCTGCGACCGCCAAGTGCTCGAGACCCTAAAGCTGCGACGACCACCACGCATCGTCTACATTAGCTGTCACCCTGCCACTTTGGCGCGAGACTTGCAGATCCTACTGGCAGAGGGATCCTATCGCCTTACCCAATGGCGGGCGGCTGACTTCTTTCCCCAAACCGGGCATGTGGAGGGGGTGGCCTTTTTGGAGCGAGTTTGAAGAGTACGCACCCTGACCAAAAGGCGCGGCAAGCCCCGTCCTTCAGGGCAGGGAAGGATAGCGCCGACCGTAGCCGACGCCCTTTAAAAA
>NZ_JANSIA010000115.1:0-7466 GCF_047461835.1 Synechococcus sp. R60.1
TTTTAAAGGGCGTCGGCTACGGTCGGCGCTATCCTTCCCTGCCCTGAAGGACGGGGCTTGCCGCGCCTTTTGGTCAGCGGTGCGGAGCACTTTGGAGGCCAAGGCGGGGGCGGTAGTCTATAATCCTGCCAATTCCCCTAATGCGTTCGCGCCAGCGGTGCGGAGCACTTTCGTCGCCATGACTGAGGCTGTCTCTACTGCCGATTCTGCCTTGCTGACCGTACAAGGGCTGCGGGTTTTCTTGCCCAGCCGTGCAGCTGGCGAGCCCTCGGGATCCCCGGTGGTGGACGGGCTGTCTTTCCAGATCGGGATCGGCCAGACCTTAGGCCTAGTGGGGGAGTCGGGATCCGGCAAAACCATGACCGCCCTGACGCTGATCGATCTGCTGCCCAGCTCGGCTCGGGTGGAGGGCAAAATCCTCTTCAAGGGCCCTGACGGAACGGTGGACTGGCTGCAGTTGGATCCCCGGCAACGGCGGCGCTATCGCGGATCCCAGATCGCCATGATTTTCCAGGAGCCGAGCACCGCCCTCAACCCCCTCTACACCTGTGGCCAGCAGTTACAGGAAACCTTGAGGGCCAACACCTCCCTGAGCCCGGCGGAGATCCGCGCCCAAGCCATTCGCCTGTTTGAGGAGGTGCAGCTTTCTCCCCAGATGCTGGAGCGCTACCCTCATCAGCTCTCCGGCGGCCAAATCCAGCGGGCGGCCATCGCCTGTGCCATCGCCTCCAATCCCCAACTGTTGATTGCCGATGAGCCGACCACCGCTCTGGATGTCACGGTGCAAGCGGAAATCCTGCGCCTGCTCTGGGAGCTGCAGCAGCACCGGCAGATGGCCATCCTCTTCATCACCCACGATCTCAATTTGGTGGCCGAACTGGCAGATCAGGTGGTGGTGATGCGCCGGGGCCAAGCTGTGGAACAGGGATCGGTGGAGCAGATCTTTCGGGATCCCCAGCATCCCTACACCCGCGGCCTGTTGGCCTGTCGCCCGGTGTTGGAGCGGCGGTTGCGGCGGTTGCCCACCGTCCAGGATTTTCTGGAAAAAGGGGGATCCCCAGAGGAGCAGTGGCAGCAGGTGGAGATCCCGGCTGCCGTTCGCGTAAGCGGGACGGAGTCCTTAGAGGAAGAACGGCTGCGCCGGCTGTACAGTCAGCCCCCCCTGCTGCAGGTGCGGGATCTGCGAACCCACTACGCCGTCCGTCGAGGGCCATTTGGCCGCCAGGTGGGCGAGATCCGAGCTGTGGATGGGATCAGCTTTGACCTCTACCCCGGAGAGACCTTGGGGCTGGTGGGAGAGTCCGGCTGCGGCAAAACCACCCTGGGGCGAACCCTGTTGCGCCTGGTCCGTGCCAGCTCTGGCCAGGTGATCTACGACGGCGAGGAGCTGCTCCGCTTGCCGCCCCAACGCTTACGTCGTCTCCGCCGCGAGATTCAGCTGATCTTTCAGGATCCGGCAGCCTCACTGGATCCGCGCATGAGTGTGGGAGCCAGCGTCATAGAGCCAATGGCCCTGCACGGGATTGGGAGAAATGCTGCTGAGCGACGAGCACGGGCCCAACGCCTGTTTGAACGGGTAGGGTTGGATCCGGAAGCGCTGGATCGCCCGCCCCACCAGTTTTCCGGAGGACAGCGGCAGCGGATCTGTATTGCCCGCGCCCTGGCCTCGGAGCCCCGCCTGATCGTCTGCGATGAGGCAGTGTCTTCCCTGGATGTCTCCGTGCAGGCACAGGTGCTGAACTTGCTCAAGGATCTGCAGGAGGAACTGGGGTTGGCCTACCTGTTCATCTCCCACGACCTGAGCGTGGTCAAGTTCATGAGCGACCGCATCATGGTCATGAACCGGGGCCGCATCGAAGAGCTTGGCCCCGCCTCCCAGATCTACCAGCAGCCGCAGCAGGACTACACCCGCCGCCTCATCGCCGCGTTCGCGCCAGCGGTGCGGAGCACTTCCCCCAAAGGGAGATCCGTTCGCGATAGCGGGCCGTAGGCCTTAAAAACGCACCCATTTGCCCCAAACGGGTTGAAAAGTTTCCCCTGCATCCGGCTCCGGGCTGGGCAACCCTGCGGGTTAACTTCGCAGTAAGATTTGCAATGAGGCTAAAATTAAGTAAACTTCCAGTCGTAAAGCTTCGGCTCTTTGTTAGCACATTTAACAAAACGTTTTATCCGCAGTTTGGGCTGCAACCGGCTATGGCTCGCATACTCATTATTGAGGACGACCCTTCGATTCTGGATATCCTGCGCATCAATCTGGAGTTGGCGGGCTACGAGGTTGTGAAGGCCACCGATGGGGTGCGCGGACAAGCACTGGCTCTGCAAGTTCTCCCCGATCTGATCATCCTCGACCTGATGCTGCCCCAGGTAGATGGCCTGACCGTTTGTCAGCGCTTGCGGCGGGAGGAGCGCACCAGCGAGATCCCGATTTTGATGCTCACCGCCCTCGGCCAAACCCAGGACAAGATCGAGGGCTTTAATGCCGGTGCCGACGACTACCTGACCAAGCCTTTTGAGGTGCAGGAGCTGCTGGTGCGGGTGCGGGCTCTGTTGCGGCGCTCAGACCGGATCCCACAGGCGGCCAAGCATGGGGAGATCCTCACCTATGGCCCTCTCACGCTGGTGCCGGAGCGCTTTGAGGCGTTGTGGTTCGGCAAAACGATCAAGCTCACCCACCTGGAGTTTGACCTGCTCCACTGTCTGATGCAGCGACATGGGCAGACCGTTTCCCCCAGCGAAATCCTGCAGGAGGTGTGGGGCTACGAGCCCGACGACGACATCGAGACCATCCGTGTTCACATCCGCCACCTGCGCACCAAGCTGGAGCCGGATCCCCGCCACCCCCAGTACATCAAAACCGTCTATGGGGCGGGCTACTGTCTGGAGTTGCCCAACATTGCCGATCCCAGCCCACTGCAGCCAGAGCTGGCGAAAGATTCCCACAAATAATGATTCTTTCATGATTCTTGAGGATGCTGCTCACGCAACTGCTAATCTAGGGGATGCCCTGCTGCAGATTGCGCTCTGAGATCTATGCCTGGTGCCATTCGGTATTTGATGTGCCCACCCGATCACTACGAGGTGGACTATGTGATCAACCCCTGGATGGTGGGGAATGTTCACCGCTCTTCGCGAGAACGGGCGCTGCAGCAGTGGCAGGCTCTTTATCGGCATCTCTCGCAGCGGGCGGAGGTGAAGCTAATCCAGCCGGTGCCGGGATGGCCGGATATGGTGTTTACGGCGAATGCTGGGCTCATCCTGGGATCCAAGGTGGTGCTGAGCCGTTTTTATCACCCAGAGCGGCAGGGGGAACAGCCCCATTTCAAGGCTTGGTTTGAGGAACAGGGCTACACCGTCTATGAGCTGCCGCCGGCCCTGGCTTTTGAGGGGGCGGGAGATGCTCTGTTGGATCGGGCAGGGCGCTGGCTGTGGGCGGGCTACGGCTTTCGCTCCATGTTGGAGTCTCACCCCTACTTGGCCAAGTGGCTGGGGATCGAGGTGTTGTCTTTGCGGCTGGTGGACGAGCGGTTCTACCACCTGGACACCTGCTTCTGCCCCCTCTCCGAAGGCTATTTGCTCTATTACCCGCCGGCTTTTGATGCCTATTCCAACCGCCTGATCGAGATGCGGGTGCCCCCTGAAAAGCGGATCCCGGTTCAGGAGGCGGATGCCATTCACTTTGCCTGCAATGCCGTGGATGTGAACGGCACGATCTTGGTGAATCGGGTCAGCCCAGAGCTGGAAGCCGCCCTACAGGAGCGGGGATTTGCGGTGGTGCAGACGGAGCTGACGGAGTTCCTGAAAGCCGGTGGGGCGGCCAAGTGCTTGACATTGCGCCTCGACGAGACGGTGGCTCCCCAAACCGATCCGGTGGCCACGGTGCTCAGCCGGACGGTGACCCTCCAGGGACACTTGGTGGACAGCGACCTGCTCACCAGAGCCGTCGATTGCATTGTGGACAATGGCGGCAGCTTCCAGATCCTCAAGTTTCAGCTTGGGGAAAAACGGCAGAGCACTTCCACGGTGGAACTGGCCGTTTCCGCTCCCACCGAAGAGACCCTGGATACCATTCTCAGCGCCTTGATCGAGCAGGGGGCCCGTCTCTCGGAAGAAACCCAGCAAGACGCCCGTCTGGAGCGGGTGGAGAAGGCAGGGGTAGCGCCCGACGATTTTTATGTCACCACCATCTATCCCACGCAGGTGCGGGTGGCCGGCCAGTGGATCCCGGTGCAGCGGCAGCGCATGGATGGGGTGATCGTGGTCAAGGGATCCGATTGCAATGGCAAGACGGAGTTTTCAGCCTACTGCACCCTGATTCGAGACCTGCAGGTGGGGGATGCCGTGGTGTGTGGGGTGGAAGGGATCCGCACCGTGCGCCAGGCCAGCAAAGAGCGCTCTTCCCAGGAGTTTACCTTTATGGGATCGGGGGTCTCCAGCGAGCGGCGGGTGGAGATCCTGGTGGAGCAGATTGCCTGGGAGCTGCGGCAAATCAAGGAGCGGGGCGGCAAAACGGTGGTGGTGGCAGGGCCGGTGGTCATCCACACAGGCGGCGGATCCCACTTGGCTACCCTGATTCGGGAGGGCTATGTGCAGGCGCTGCTGGGGGGCAATGCCATTGCCGTTCACGATTTGGAGCAGAATCTCTACGGCACCTCGCTGGGGGTGGATCTGTCGCGGGGCACCCCGGTCAAGGGCGGCCACAAGCATCACCTCAAAACCATCAACCTCATCCGCAAGTATGGCAGTATCCGAGCTGCGGTGGAAGCGGGCGTGATTACCGGCGGGGTGTTCTACGAGTGTATTCGCGCTCAGGTGCCCTTCTCCCTGGCGGGATCCATCCGCGACGATGGGCCGCTGCCGGATACGGAGATGGATCTGATCAAGGCCCAACAGGATTATGCGCGGCTGCTGCAGGGGGCCGACATGGTGCTGATGCTCTCCAGCATGTTGCACTCCATTGGTGCCGGGAACATGACGCCTGCCGGGGTCAAGCTGATCTGCGTGGACATTAACCCGGCAGTGGTGACCAAGCTGGCCGATCGGGGATCCCTGGAGTCGGTGGGGATTGTGACCGATGTGGGCCTGTTCTTGAGTTTGTTGGTGCAGCAGTTGGCGCGTTTGGGGCAGGTGTATGAGCGCCCGCAACCTGCTCTTGCTGCCCGCTAGCCACCCCATCCATAAGCGCTGTTATCTTTTGGGATCCTTAAACTGGGATCCTCAAGCCTCAAAAGGGTATGCCTTTTATTAGCCTGTTGACGGATTTTGGCCTGCAGGATCCCTATGTGGGCATTATGAAAGGGGTGATTCATACCCTTTCCCCACAGGCTCAACTCATCGACCTCAGCCATGGGATCCCGCCTCAGGATGTGGCAGCGGCTCGCTTTGCCCTGATGACGGCCTATCCCTACCTGCCGTCGGGCACCATTCACCTGGCCGTTGTGGATCCAGGGGTGGGGAGTAGCCGCCGGGCGGTAGCCATCCAAACCGAGACGGGCTTTTTGGTTGGCCCTGACAATGGCCTGTTCAGCGGCGTTTTGGCCCAAACTCCGGCGCTGGCTGCTGTGGAACTCAACCGGCCCCGCTATTGGCGCACCCCCTCTCCCAGCCGCACCTTTCATGGGCGGGATATTTTTGCCCCGGTTGCCGCTCATCTGGCCAACGGGATCCCTTTGGCGGAGCTGGGGGATCCCCTAGACGTAGCAGAACTAACCCGCTGGGAGTGGCCGCCACCCCAGATGGAGACCAACGGCTGTCGCGGCCTGGTCCAGGCCATCGACCACTTCGGCAACGGCATCACCAACCTGCCCGGACAGTGGGTGGAAGGTCGAAGCTGGAGCGCCTGGATCAAAGGGATCCCCGTCCGCTCCGTGGCCACCTTTGCTGAGGGAGAAGTTGGGGAAGTGCTGGCCCTGGTGGGCAGCTCCGGCTGGGTGGAGATCGTGCAAAACCGAGGCAATGCCAGCCGTGCCTTGGGTTTCAAAGTGGGAGATGAGGTGCGCGTGCAGTGGATCCTCACCCCCAGCCCCTCTCCCGAAAAGAGGGGGATCCTAGGCAGGTTGGCTTTCCACCGTCACGGCTTCCGTCGGAGTAGTGGGGTTTGAGGCGCCCACTTGGACTTTGATCACCCGCGCTGCGTCGGCTTTGGGCAGAGTGAGGGTGAGGATGCCGTCGCGATAGGTGGCCGAGACTTTCTCCGGCTGGATGCGGCGGGCCAGCTTGAGGATGCGTTGAAAAGGTTGGGGCTCCACTTCTTGGTAGCGCAATTCAGCACCTTCAGGGCCGTGAACCTGGATCTCGCCGCTGATGGAGAGCTGTTGAGCCGTGGCCTCGATGTGGAAGCGTTCCCGATTGGCACCGGGCACCCACAACTGGACGGTGTAGGCTTCGCCGCTCTCCCAAACCTGCAGAGGAGTGGGCAGGAAGGAGCGAGAGCGTCCCCGGTTGGGCTCCGCTTGCAGAGCTTGTACCTCGAAAAGCGGGCTGAAGTAAAGAGTTGCCATAGTGTCTCCTAGGGTAAATAGGCTAAGTCATCAATGGAGTTGAGGGAAGCGAAGAGATCTCGGCAAAGAAGGCTTGGCCTGCACTTGGGATTTGAATTCACAAAATCCTGCTCTGATCATCCAAGAAAGCCATCCCAGCGAGGGAGGGCAAACCGATCTGCGATAGGCAGGATCCCCTCACCTCATGGGGAAGAGGGATGAAAACAAACAGGGCAATCCAATGGTTCACCAAATTTTCGGGCTGGAGGCCCGCACCATAGCCGCAGGCTTGGTGTCGGGAGGAAAGCCCTCCTCCATATAGGCTTGCTGGTCAAAAGTCTGGATGAACTACAATAAGCCCATGAGCCAGACTATATCGGTACGTTGCAAGCTGATAGTCCCACAAGAGTTGCGTCAAGAAATTGACCGCACTTTGCAGGGCTTTGCGAATGCTTGCAACCAGATTCTCGACGCCGCCAAACAAAAGAACTGCTGGAACACCGCTAAGCTGCACCACTTGGTCTATCGGCCGGTAAGGGCAGCAACGGGGCTGAAGGCCAACCACGTCTGTCAGGCGCTCCGTCGGGTGATTAGCAATGCCAAGGCGGTGAAGCAAGTCCACAAGTTCCGCCCCACCAGTCTGACTTTGGACGCGCGTACTTTTAGGTACCGAGAGTCCGACCAGGCCGTGGGCGTGACCCTGATGAGCGGACGGGTTTGGCTCAAGCTCAAGATCGGTGGTTACCAGATAGCGCTTCTGAGAGGCCAGGAGCCAACAAGTGCAACCCTGTCCAAGACCAAGCAAGGGGACTACTACATCAACATCGCTGTTGAGCTGGACACTCCCCCGACTGGCAAGACTCCCAAGGTAATCGGAGTTGACTTGGGCAGGCGGGATATCGCCACCGCTAGTAACGGACGCTCTTGGAGTGGAGAGCACATCCAGGCCGTCCGTGACCGGTTCAGCCGTGTACGCGCCAAGGTTCAATC
>NZ_JANSIA010000116.1:0-7450 GCF_047461835.1 Synechococcus sp. R60.1
GGTAGTAATCCGTACTGAACATATTATACATTATTTTCAGTATAGTTGAGCTTATTATTGACTAGAGTCATGCTCCTCCGCTGGGCGACCCCTGGTGGCGGTGGGGGTATCCTGAGAGCAGTGGAACTTAGCCCCCTCTTGCCAGCTCTTCCCCTTCGCGACAGCGGTGCGGAGCACTTTGTCTGGGATCCCTGCTGCCCCTTCTCTGGAGAGGTTGAGTTTTGAGCAGGTCAACCTCTCCGCCTCTTCACTGGCCCTGCTGGACCATTGCCCCCGCCTGTTTCGCTATGTGTACCTGGAGCGGTTGATCTGGCCCGCTGCCAGTGTTTTTGAGCACGAGCTGGAGCAGAGGCGCGGACGGCAGTTTCACCGTTTGGTGGAGTGGCACAGCCGCGGGCGGCAGGTGGAGCCGCGTCTGTCTGCCCTGGATGAAGGGGTGCAGCAGTGGTGGCAGGTGTTCTTGGCCAGCTCCCATGCCCATCCCCAGGGACGGGTGTTGGCGGAGTTGCCCCTGTGGCAACGGATTGAGGGCTTTAAGCTGATAGCCCGTTTGGATCGGCTGGTGATTATCCCCGGATCCCTGCACATCCTGGACTGGAAAACTGAGCGTCAACGTCCTCGCGATGAACAGTTGGCCCAAGACTGGCAGGTGCGCCTTTACCCTCTGCTGCTCTGCGAGGTGGCCCAGCAGCTGCCCCTGGAAGGCCCTTTTGAGCCGGAGCAGGTGCAACTGACCTTTTGGTATGTGCAACATCCGCAGCAGCCCTTCCACCGGTATTACAGCGCCGCCGCCTATGAGCAAGACCTGGCCCACCTAAGAGCCACTCTGAACCACCTGCGGCAACTGGAGGCGCAAGACTTTCCCATGACCCCCCACACTGAGCGCTGCAACAGTTGTCTGTTTCGCTCCCGCTGCCATGGGCTGCTACCGGAAGGGATCCCCTCTCAAGACCTCACGGATTGGGTCTGGCCAATGCAGGAGCCCGCGACACCTGCGGATCCCATCGCCGATACTTATTGGGAGCAGTAATGGGAGCAGTAAGGACTCCGCCCCGCTGACGCGATTAGATCCGATTAGATCAGGGTAGGGCGGGGCAGGATCTGTTTTGGCAGCAACCCATGCACACCTTTCATGGGGCTGTTCACCACCTGCGTGATGTGGAAGTGGACAGCAATGCTGCAAAGCACATAGGCTTCCTCTCGCCCAATGCCGACAAACCGATGCAGAAAATCGATCATCCGCCTTAGGGCAATCTCAAAGGCCGCATCCAGATCCTCGGCAAAGCCCATGGTAATGAAATCGGTCGGGGTTTCCGCCAGCGGTGCCTCGAGCGGCAGATCTTTGCGCAGGATCAACTGCAAAGTGCCATTCATGGAAGTTTCAATGGCCGTTACATCAACTTCTCCGTCCCCTTGAGCGGAGTGGCCATCCCCCACCGAAAAAAGGGCACCGGGCACAAAGACCGGCAAAAAAACTCGGGATCCCGCCTGCAATTGGGGGTTGTCGATGTTGCCACCATAGTTGCCGGGGGGGATAGAGCTGCGGCTGGTTTCCTCGGTCGCCACCCCCAAGATGCCAAAGAAGGGGCGAATGGGGACGCGGATGCCGCTGCCGGGAGGAAATTCCGCTACCCCCTGGTCTATATCTAGGTCGATGAAGCGCAGTCGCGGCTGATCAAATTCTCCGGGCAAAGCCCCCCATCCGGGACGGATGGCATTGAAACCGATGGGCAAGCGGGGGGTGATCGCTTGCAAGCGCACTTCCAGCACATCTCCAGGTTCAGCTCCCTCAACGTAGATCGGCCCGGTCAACAGATGGGGGCCCGGCCCCACTCGGCGCTCGGCAGGCAAGGTTTGGCAAATTTCGAGGAATTCGGGCGTGAAGAAACGGTCCGGCGCTTTGCCGTAGTGGGCGAACCCCGAGTAGGTTTCCACCTGCACCACATCGCCCGATTGCACATACAAGGCCGGGGGCAGTTGGGAAGAAAAGCCGCCCAAGTGGACGGTATGGGGAGTGGCTTTGAGGGTGTGAACGGGCACGGCCAGGGATCCCTTGCAAAAGACCCATTCAATCTAAAGAAAAATCCCCTCCAATCCTGAATTAGACTGTTCCTCAAGCCGGTATCTCTGGCTACTGTTTGCCCAGGGGTGGCGTGGCGACAATGTTTCCCACATTTGCTATCTTGAAGGGCCGTGGGCAGGGATCCCCGTTTGCAGGGCTGAGCGTGGAACTGGTGCCCCTGGTGTGGAGGATAACTGCAATTTTCTCGGAGACTTGCATACTGGGTTCGATAGGTTTATCAGCGCTGTCAACTGTGATCGCGAGTGTCATCTCCAGTACTTCCACCGTCCGGGATCCCGACTGGGATGTGGAAGTAACCGGCCTCCACAAGCGTTTTGGCGATTTTGTGGCTCTCAATGGCATTGAGCTGAACATCCGGCGGGGGGAGTTTTTCGGCCTGCTGGGCCCTTCCGGCTGCGGCAAGACCACCCTGCTGCGCATCCTGGCCGGCCTGGAGATGGCCGATGCTGGGGAAGTGGTGATTCGAGGTCGCCCGGTGGGCCACCTGCCCGCCCACAAGCGCAACGTCAACACGGTGTTTCAGAGCTATGCCCTTTTCCCTTTTATGACGGTGGAGGACAACATCGCCTTCGGCCTGCGCATGCGGGGTGTGCGGGGGGAAGCTCTGCGCAAGCGGGTAGCGGCTGCTATGGAATTGGTGGAGATTGCAGCTCTGGCCAAGCGGAAGCCCCATGAGCTGTCGGGGGGACAGCAGCAGCGGGTGGCCTTAGCTCGGGCTTTGGTGAACGAGCCGGAAGTGCTCTTGTTGGATGAGCCGCTGTCGGCGTTGGATGCCAAGTTGCGCAAGCAGCTTCAGGTGCAGTTGTGCGAGTTGCAGCGCCGCCTGGGCATGACCTTTATTTTCGTTACCCACGACCAAGAAGAGGCTTTGGTGACCAGCGACCGGGTGGCGGTGATGCGGGCGGGGCGCATTGAGCAAGTGGGCCTTATCGATGAGGTGTACGAGCGCCCGGCGACGGCCTTCGTAGCCGACTTTTTAGGGGCCAGCAACCTGATCGAGGGGATCGCCTGTGGGACGGACTGTGTGGATACGCCCTTGGGAAAGCTGAAGGTCTTGGGGATCCCGGCCAGCTCGGAACCGGTGCAATTGGCTATTCGCCCGGAAAAGATCCAGCTCTCTCGCAGCGGCTGGGATCTGCTGCCCAACCAGGTGCCAGTGCGGGTGGAAAACCTCATCTACACTGGGGCTGAGAACCAATACCTGTTGCGGACAAACCAAGGTCAGCAGCTCAAGGCCACGGCCCTCAACACCGATATTGAGGATGCAGGGTTTGAGATCGGCGCAGCGCTGGTGGCCCACCTACCCCCGAAAAGCCTAATCCGTTTGCGACCGGATCCCCGTCAGGAGGAGACTGGATGTTGAAGCTGCCATCTCCTGTGGGCAAGTGGATCCCTGGCCAAGCCCAGGTGCGATTTGGGGAGCTGCTCACCCCTTGGCAGGAGTTGGGGCGCAGCCTAATTTTTGCTGGGCCAGGGGTGCTGTGGGTGATGTTTTTTCTGGTGCTGCCGGGGCTGTTGCTGTTGGTG
The DNA here is from genome assembly GCF_047461835.1 of Synechococcus sp. R60.1. NCBI lineage: Bacteria > Bacillati > Cyanobacteriota > Cyanophyceae > Synechococcales > Synechococcaceae > Synechococcus > Synechococcus sp. R60.1. Next base: position 3,611 of record NZ_JANSIA010000116.1, read on the forward strand.
TGCAGCTTTCTCAGCCGCGGGGAGTTTGGCCAGATTCAACTGCCCCTGACCCTGGAGAACTATCTGCGCATTCTCGGCTTTGGCCCCTTGGGATGGACGCCCATCTACTGGCAGATCTTGGGCCGCAGCCTGCTGGTGGCGGGGGTGACCACCTTTTTTTGCGTGCTGCTGGCCTACCCATTGGCTTTCTTCATTGCCGCCCACCCACCCCGACAACGGGATCTGTTGCTCACCTTGGTGGTGGTGCCCTTTTGGACGAACCTGGTGATCCGCACCTACGCCTGGATGGTGGTGCTGGCCCCGGAAGGGTGGCCGGCTCGCTTGGCGGCCTGGCTGGGCTGGATCCCACCGCAAACGGCTCTGTATCCCAGTTGGCTGGCGGTTTATCTGGGCATGGTCTACACGTTTTTGCCCTACATGGTCTTGCCCCTGTACACGGCGGTGGAGCGCATCGATTGGCGGCTGGCGGAAGCGGCACGGGATCTCTATGCCAAGGGTTGGCAGGTCTTTTGGTGGGTGCTTCTGCCCCAGACCTTGCCTGGACTGGCGGCGGGCCTCATTCTGGTGGGGATCCCGGCTTTCGGCATGTTCGTAGTGCCGGATCTGTTGGGGGGCAGCAAAACGCTGTTGATCGGGAATGTGATTCAGTTGCAGTTTGGCTCCAGCCTGGACTATCCTTTCGGGGCGGCCCTCAGCTTTTTGGTCACCGGCCTCACCCTGGGGTTGATCTACGCCTACAGCCGCTACGCTGGCACCCGCAGCCTAGAAAATCTGGTTTGAGGAGCTGCTGTGGGCTTTAAGCAGAGCCGCCAATTGCTTGCGCATCAGGATCCCGGGCTTATCGGTGAGCATGTGCTGTTCGGTGCTGAGGGTGAGAGGAACGTCGGGATCCGTGGTCTCCAAAATGGCTTTGTCTTCCAGGGTCACGGCCCGGTCAAAGCGGATAACCTCGGCGGCTGGGGTATCGGCCTCGGTGTCGTTGCGCAAACAAAACTGCACCACCTGGGAGGCTCGGTCGTTGATGGGGGTGGGGATGTTGACGATGACATGGCTGCGGCCATTGGGGTAGCGGATGTGAAGGTGGTTGGTGAAGGGCAAATGCCAGGTTGAAGTGGTGGTGCGCTCGGTTTTGGCGGCAGCAATGCCCAGGTTTTTTTGTTGCAGCTCTGGGTTGGCTACACCGAGCACTGTGCGGGTGCGGATCCCGTAGTCCAGCTCCTCGACCTCGAAGTGGCTGGGTACCAAGTCTTCCATACTGCCAAAGGTGTTCTGGTGTACAAAGCTGATGTGGGCGGCATCGAACTCGTTCTCGCAGATGCGCAAGCTGGCACATTCCCAGCGTTCGTAGAACTCGTGGATGAGCCGGTAACTGGGATCCTCGGCTTCTGGGATGACCGGGATCCCCCGTAGAGGCTGGGGATGCAAGCACACCCAAGCATAGCCATAGCGGGCCTGGCAGAGATAGGCGGGAATGCGGTAGCTCTCTGGGATGCGGGCCTGATCCGGCAGTTGCGGCACCTTGACACAGGCTCCCGTGCCATCAAACTCCCAGCCATGGTAGGGGCAGCGAAGGTGGCCGTTGCCAACGATCCCCTTGGACAATTGAGCCGATCGATGACAGCAGCGGTCTGCGGCTGCCTGGGGCTGTCCGGCCTCGTCCAGCCAAAGGACGATCTTTTCCCCCAGCAGCTCGAAAGGTTGCGGGGATCCCTGCTCCAATCGGCTGAGGGGCATCACCGGATACCAGAAGCGCCGAAAGACAGGATGCTGGGTCACCAACATGGCAAAACCATCTTTATCGTATGGCCGGATTCTGTATAGCAAATTCGTGAATTCGGTTCCGTAGCCCGCGCCACAATCTCTATTTGGGGATCTTGCAGATCTGGGCAAACTCATTCCCAGGGGAGCTCAACTCATGGGGAAACCCTAGAACCTCTGGTACGGTAAAGATACTGATCTTGCGTTTGAGTTTCCAGAGGGATCCCTTGACCTCTACTTTGCCTTCTCAGACCTTCTTGCAGGCTCTGCACACCCCTTCCCCTGCTTGGGATGCCATCGTCATCGGTGCTGGGATCGGGGGATTGGTCGCGGCCAGCCAGTTGGCTGCCAAAGGATACCGTGTGCTGGTGCTGGAGAAATACCTCATTCCAGGGGGCAGTGCCGGCTATTTTGAGCGTCCGGATCCCTTAGGCAAGGGGAGCTACCGCTTCGACGTGGGCGCTTCCATGATCTTTGGGTTGGGCACCCAGGGTACCACCAACTTGCTGACCCGCGCCTTGGCAGCCGTGGGCCAGTCCATAGACTCTATCCCCGATCCGGTGCAGATTGCCTACCACTTGCCCAAGGGGCTCAATCCACGGGTACACCGGGATTACGAGCAGTTTTTGCAGGAGCTATCCGGCTACTTTCCCCGGGAAGCCGCCGGCATTCGCCGGTTCTACGATAGCCTGTGGCCCATCTTCAACAGCCTCAACGCCATGGAGCTGCTCTCGTTGGAGGAGTGGGGCTATCTATTTCGTTCTTTTGTGAGCAATCCCCTCGGCTGCCTGACCTTGGCGCGCTATTTGCCGGTGAATGTGGGCCAGGTAGCGCGGCGCTGTCTGCGGGATCCGGATTTGCTGCGCTTTGTGGACATGGAGTGCTACTGCTGGTCGGTGGTGCCGGCGGATCGCACGCCCATCATCAATGCCGGGATGGTGTTTTGTGACCGACACTACGGCGGTGTCAACTATCCCAAAGGGGGGGTGGGGCAGATCGCCCAAAAGCTGGCCCAGGGACTAGAGGCCCATGGCGGGCAGATCCGCTACAAAGCACCCGTGCGGCGGATCCTGGAAGAAAGAGGTCGGGCGGTGGGCGTAGAACTGGCCAGCGGGGAAAAGCTCTTTGCCCGCACAATCATCTCCAATGCCACCCGCTGGGACACCTTTGAGCGCCTATGGCCGGGATCCCTGCCCAGGGCGGAGCGGCAGTGGCAAAAACGCTACCAGCAATCCCCTAGCTTTTTAAGCTTGCACCTGGGGGTGCGGGCCGAGGCCCTGTCCGGCGAACGCTATTGTCACCACATTCTCCTGGAAGATTGGGATCAGATGGAGGCTGAGCAGGGCACCCTTTTCGTCTCCGTCCCCACCCTGTTGGATCCCGACCTGGCTCCCCCGGGCCGCCACATTGTTCATGCCTTTACCCCCAGTTGGATATCCACCTGGCAAGGGTTAAGCCCAAGCCAGTACCAGACCCAGAAACAGCAAGCCGCCGACCGGCTTATCCGCCGCCTGGAGGCCCTTTGGCCCCAACTGGGATCCCACATTGAACTGAAGGAGATAGGCACCCCCCGCACCCACCGCCGCTTTTTGAGCCGCAGCAACGGCACCTATGGGCCTATCCCCAGCCGGGATCCCTGGGGCTTGCTGGGCATGCCTTTCAATCGCACCGCCATCCCCAACTTGTACTGCGTGGGGGATAGCACATTCCCCGGCCAAGGGCTCAATGCCGTTGCCTTCTCCGGCTTTGCCTGCGCCCACCGGGTGGCAGCGGATTTGGTTTAGGTTGCCCTTATCCTTGCTACTCCCTTCTCCCTCTGGGAGAGGGGCAGGGGATGAGGGTTGAGCGGCGCAGAGGGTTTGGGAGGCAGTTGATGGTCAATTCAAACAACAATGAGACGCTAGCCAGTAAGATAGCGTCCGTTCCCGAAAGCAGGCTGTAGGCCTTTGAATCAGGACATTGTCCAGAATCAACACAGATGTCCTCTTCAAACTCGGTATTCAGTATCTGATACATTTACGCTGAACACTGCTGAACATCACTGTTCAACTATGCAGCGATAGCATTCTGTTTGTTTCCAAA
>NZ_JANSIA010000117.1:0-7376 GCF_047461835.1 Synechococcus sp. R60.1
AAGCTCAAGATTGCTTTAGCGAGCTCGACAGCCCTCCAGATCAGGAGGCATTGGATCTCTTTTGGATGACATTCGGGAGGATGCAAGCTCATAAAATGAACTGGGTAGAGCGGAGTTCGTACCATGGCTGAGCCAATGCTTTTCAAATCTGCTGATACACAGACTGTTGTTCAAGTTGGTGACCAGGTTTATCTCCCAAACACTTTGCATGAAGTGATCGTCTCTTTTCTCCTAAGCAACAGAGATTCAATAAACAAATACCTTGAGTCTAAGAAAATTAGTACTGATATAATAAGCCTAATAAGCGGGATAAGTTCTCGACTATTGCGACCCGGTCGAGGATGGGTTTCTGGACAAATATCGATTAAAATCTGCCTGGAGTTTGTTCCCGAAGATCAAACTTTGGCTTCTGAAGCCCTAGATCAAGATCACGTTTCCATTGACGCTGCCGCCTCTCCTTTAGATGACTTGCGGGCCACTTAGGTTTTGATCGGCCATGAGGGAAACAAGAACGAGTCAGCGCATCTTCATCCCAGCATCTGTGCGGGAGTATGTTTTCCAAAGAGACGGCTTCCGTTGTCGCGGTTGCGGAAAGTCGCCCCCAGAGGTTCAGCTTCAGATTGATCACATCCTTCCCATTGCCCAAGGGGGCAGTAACGACATCAGCAATCTGCAAACGTTGTGCAAAACCTGCAACCGACGCAAAAAGGATCGACGGGATCCCCGCTTTCGCCGCCACTTTGACCTATAAGTTCTGGATCCTTTGCCCGCGTTTCTCCCTTGAAGCGGGAGAGGGGAGGTCTCTGCCGCAAAAACAATCCTAGACAATAGGCGGGAAACTCAAAAACGGCATTCGGGTCAGCACTCCTGGCACTGAGCCGACTTCTACTTCCAGCCCCTCGGCAGGATTGAATTTGGTGCGCACGTATCCCAATCCCAGGTACTCTTGCGAAGTTAGGCCTGCACTGGTCAGCAGCCCAATCTTTTCCCCCTGCCGCAAAATCTCTGTGCCAGGATGAGCTTCTCCTTGGAGGCGGATCCCCCACAAAGTTTGCCGAATGCGCCGGTAGGTTACCTGCTTGGCCAAGACTTCCTGGCCAACGTAGCAACCTTTGTCAAGGGAAACAGCTCGCCACAGGCCGGCTTCTAGGGGGTTGTAGTCTGAGGTCAGCTCTCGGTCGGCGGCGGGGCGACCCGCTTCTAGGCGGAGGACTTCCCACAGCTCAGGTGGGGCCAGCTTGGCTCCGGCTTGGAGCAAGCATTCTTCAAGAGCGACTTTCTGGTCAATGGTGCCCCAGAGGGTAAACCCCGGCTGGGCAAGACCCGTGCCACAAGCCAGATGGACAGGGATCCCCTGGATCTCCACGGGGCGGTGCTCATGAGGCCCGGTCGGGATCTCTTCTGAGCTCACCACTTGCTCCAGGAGAGCCTGACTCTGGGGGCCGAGCAACCCAAAACCAAAGGTCTGGTCCGTCTCATCTTTCAACTGTGCTCCCCGCACCAAAGGCAGCATGCGCCCCAAACTCTGCATCAGCAGGCTGCGCCGCTGGGGTGAAGTCCAGATCCAGCAGTCTTCTTCTCCCACGTACACCGTTGCCAAATCCAGGATGCCGGCGGTGGGGGTCACGAAAACCGTGTCGGCCCCCTGCCCTGGCTGGAGGGCCTTCAGATTTTGGGTGCTTTGGTTGTGCAGATAGTCCAAGCCTGGGGATCCCTTCATGCGCAAGCGGCCCCACCCGGAGCGGTCTAGAAGCAGGGATCCCGTCTGTGCAACGGGTTGGCCCTCTGTGGGAACAGCAGAAAGAAGAGACATCGCTCACCCCAGAGATGGGCTTTGGTTTTCTTCTCTACCCTAGAATAGGCTAGTTCACTCCACCGTCTGTGGCAGACCCCCGGCGTACTGAACTGTGATTGAGGTTGAAGTCCACCAACAGTTGCGGCAGCTTTTGCGGCAGTCTCCCGAAGCCCTGTGGCCCCACCAGTTGACGATGGCTCGCATGGTGGCGCGAGGGTTGCGGTTGGGTCGCAGCACCTTGATCCAGGTGCCTGCTGGGGGTCAGCACCGCCTCAGTTATCTGCTGCCGGCCCTGATGTGGCCCAACCCCACCTTGCTCTGTGCCACAGCTCCTGTGCAGGCGCAAATTTTGGGGGAAGAGATCCCCTGGCTACAGCACACCCTGCAGTTGCATAAGCCCGTCCTGCAAAAAGACCGTTGGCCGGATCCCGATTTCCAGGGGTTGCTGTTGGTGGATCCCCTGGATTGGCTGCAAGCTCGCTTGAGAAAGGGATCCTCGCAAGTGCCGACAGGGATCCCTTTGATCCTGGATGGAGCCGAAGACCTGGAAGATTGGGCCTACCAGGCGCTAACGGTGACCCTGGAAGCCAGCCATTGGCAACAGCTCCGGCAAATCTTCCCTGCCGAGGCGGAGCAGCTCTCCCAGGTTCAGGTCAATTTGTCCCTGCAGCTTTTGCGGCGGCCTCTTTCCCGCTGTCTGCTTCATGCGGATGAACAGGTTCACCTGGATGCTGTGCTGTCTTTGGTGACAGGCTACCCCGGCTGGCTGCCGGATCCCTGGGATCAAATCCGCCGGCGGCTCAGCTCTGAGGGGGATCCCGTCTCCAAATGGATTTGGTGGGCCGAAACCGACCGAGAAACCGGTCGCCTCACCCTTCACCACAGCCCGGCGGCTCTGCAGGATTGGTTGGCCCCCATTTGGGCCACACAGCCGGTGGTGATTATCGGGGAAGCGCTGGATCTGGATCGCCAGGCGGAAACCTATCGGCGACGGTTGGGCTTGCCGGATCTGACGCCGTTGCGGTTTGCCTCAGGCGAGGGTTGGCCCCGTTCCGGCGGGGCGGAGCTTTCCCTCTACTTGCCGCGCCTCCCCCTGCCCAACAGCCCTCTATTTCGGGATCACCTGCTGCAAGAGCTGAAAAAGCTGATCCCTCAGGCGCAGGGCTTCGTGGTGGTGTTGGTGTCGGATCAACCTCTGCAGGCACAGGTGGGGGCGGCTTTGGCTGCCGAATTCGGCTCGCGGGTGCGGGTAAACAGCCCTTTTCCGGGCGAAAAGGGCATTTTGGTCTGCGACTGGCCCTACTGGCTGCACCACAAGGCCGGCTTGCCGCGCCCTGAGCTGATGGTGATCGCCACTTTGCCTTTCCCTTCTGTGGAAGACCCAAGGGTGGCCGGACGGGTGCAATATCTGCAACGCACCCAGCAGGACTGGTTTCGTCAGTACCTTTTGCCGGTGGCTGCTGCCCAGTTGCAACGGGCCGTCGCGCCTCTGCGGCAAGGCTCTGATTCGGGAGAAGACCCCAGCTCCCCCACCCGATGGGTGGCTATTTTGGATAGCCGCATTATCGTCCGCAGCTACGGCGTCTCTCTTCTCAATGCCTTGGGGCCAACTTTACGGGTCGAGCAGCGCAGCCAATTGTTCGTTTAGGGATCCCTGGGCCTCTTGCTCGAGTTGATGGGATGTATGGTCATTTTAAACAGGAATGAAACATTTCTGTCCAGCTCCTCTCTCCCTCTGGGAGAAGGTCTGGGGGTGGCCGCGGAAGCAGCGCGGAACGCCTGGGGAGTGTCTCAATCTAGTTTGGAATGACTATATTGAGGATTTTTTGGCTTGAGCGACTGAGAGAAGGCTTGCTCAGCATAGAGGGGAGATTTGTATCCCAGAGAGCCAAAGCCAACTGGGATCCAAGCTATTCTGAGGGTGAATCACTCCTACTCACCTTCCTCTCATGACCAATCCTGCTCTCAGCTCCGTTCACGCTCGCAATAGCGGTGCGGAGCACTCCAGCGAGCCAGAGGCCCTCACAGCACTGCGCACGCAAGCGGTTTGGAAGCCGTTGCGGCAGGCCATTGTGGAAAGCTCGGGTTTTCGAGGATGGCTACAGGGACAGGAGCCGCCTGGCCAGGAAACTGAGCTGGATCAACTGGTGCATCGCTACCTAGAGCAGACGTTGTCTCACCTGGCCTATTAGGATCCCCAGAGTCCCAGCCAGAGAGGCAAGGTCAGCAAGGCGGCTAAGTACCCCACGGCCAAGGCAGTTACGGTAATTTCCCGATCCAAGTCGTATTCTTCCGTGAGCACCAGGGTGGCGATGGCGGGGGGCATACCGCTCTGCAGGACCAGCACCAGCTTGGCCAGAGGCGGGTAGGGGGTGAAGGCAAGGCCGATTCCCACCAAGAGCGGCACAATCACAATTTTGATCAAGAGGGCCACTCCGGCGGCAAGAAAGGATCCCCAGCGCTTCACCTGGGCCAGCCGCATCCCCAAAATCATCAAACTGAGCGGGATCATGCTCCAGGCAAAAGCCGCCAACCCTTGAGAGAGCCAACCCGGCAGGGGTTCGCGCGTCAGCAGTAGGCCCATAGCAAAAGACCAAAGAGCAGGGGTGCGCAAAATGTGGAGGCCCACCTGCCAAGGTTGGGCATGGGAACTGCCGTGGCGGCTGGCCACCCACACGCCAAACCCGTAGGCCATGAACAGAGTGCCCAGCAGATCATAGAACAGGGCCCAGCCAAAGTAAGCCCTTCCGGCCACAGCCAGACAGATGGGATAGCCCAAATACCCGGTGTTCCCCAGGGTGGCGGTTAGGTGAAAGCTGCCCTGCTGGGCACTGCTCCAACAGTTGTGGCGCTGCCACCACAGCCAAGCGCTGGTCAAGGCAAACCCCAGCCCCACCGACAGCCAGCAGATCAGGGGAGCAACCCAGATTTGACCCGACAGATCCACTCCCTGCATAAACCCAACAATGCTGAGGGGCACTCCCACCCAAAACATGAATCGCCCCAAGGCGTGGGGATCCAGCCAACGCTTCCAGTCGCCGGGCAGCCCCTTCTGGAGAAAAAAACCCAGCAGCGTCCAGCCCAGCAAGGGAGGATAAACCTGAAAAAGGGTGTTGAGCACGCTCAAGAGGGAGAGGGAAGGGATCCCTAGGCAGGGATCCGCCGAGGTTCTTCACGCAGGGCGAAGATGCGTTGAATCACCTCTTCAACAACGCGGTCTGGGGTAGAGGCACCGGAGGTAATGCCGATTTGCACCGGCCCGGCGGGCAGCCAACCTTCGGTAACTGTCGGGTCTTGGTGAAGGGGCTTGTGGCGGATGCGGTTGTTGGGTTGGATGCAGTCGGGGCCATCGATGTGGAAGGAAGGCAAGCCCTTGGCCAGGGCAATTTCCTGCAGGTGGGTGGTATTCGAGGAATTAAACCCCCCGATCACCACCACGACATCCAAAGGTTGCTCCAGCAGCTCGAACATGGCATCCTGCCGCTCTTGGGTGGCATTGCAGATGGTGTTGAAGCTCATGAAGTGATTGTCCAACTCCTGGGGGCCATATTTGCGCAGCATGGTGGTCTCAAACAGCTTGGCAATGGCGCGGGTCTCCCCTTCCAGCATCGTGGTTTGGTTGGCGATGCCGATCCGCTCTAGATCGCGATCCGGATCAAAACCGGGGGAAGTGGCCTTGCCGAAGCGCCGCCGAAATTCTGCCGCATCTCCGCCTTGCAAAATGTAGCGAGCGACCCATTCTGCTTCTTCCAGGTTCAGCACCACCAGATATTTTTCGGCAAAGGAGCTGGTGGCTACGGTTTCCTCGTGGTTGTACTTGCCGTGGATGACAGAGGTGAATTGAGCCGCGCGGTGCTTGTCCACTTGGTTCCACACGCGGGAAACCCAGGGGCAGGTGGTATCGACGATCTCATTGCCCTGCGACCGGAAAAACGCCATTTCCGAGGCACTCGCCCCAAAAGCAGGCCAGATCACCACATCTTGAGGCCGGATCTGAGAAAAGTCCTTCTTGCCGTCCGGGCCTTTCTCCACAAAGCGGATCCCCATCTCCTTCAGGTGCTGGTTTACCAGAGGGTTGTGGATGATCTCGTTGGTGATCCACAGTTGCCGATCCGGAAAGCGTCGCCGCGCTTCATAAGCATATTCCACCGCCCGTTCCACGCCCCAGCAAAAGCCAAAGGCCCTGGCCAGGTGAATGGTAATGTCGCCCCGCTGATAGCGGTAGGACTGGGCACGGATTTGCTCCACAAGGGGGCTTTTGTAGGTGGTTTGCAGCTCCAGTTGAGCCTGATCCTTGTGTTCTTCAAATCCCTTGGCGAAGTAGGTGCTGGATCCGCGCAGGGCTTTGCGCAGGGCCCGTGGGTCTTGGGGAGAGGGATCCGGGGAAGTGGGTTGGGAATGAGGCATGGTTACGGTTGGAGATACGCACTGATCAAGCAGACGGCGAAGGGATCCTGATCTCAGCTTACGCCCAGTCTCAGTCGGCGAGCTATTTCGGCACGCTTTCCTCAGGGCCACCGACAAAATCGTCCAGCAAGTCAACGGCGGGATCGAAGCTGTTGAGCCACAGCCAGAAAGCAGAGGGACCCCTTTGGCAATTGTGCGTTATTGGGGCGGTTGATCCTGCATTTCCAGTTGGCGCACCCGTTCCTGTAATTGGCGGGCGGTGGCAGAAAAGCTGCGCCCAGGCCAGAGGAGAGAGCCCAGCCCCACCGTCAACAGGCCCAGGCCGACGGCCACGGCGATGAGGAATCCCAAGGGCAGCTCCACCGAGCGCCACATCAAGAAGTGTACGGTCAGGGTGGTGGGGTTTTGTCCGGCCAGGACTGCCACTCCCACAGCCAGCAGCAGTGTCAAGACCAGGTTGAACAGCAGTAACATCAGGGATCCCGTCGCAACAGTTCCATTCTGCCTTGTCTGCTGGGGGGGTGGCTCAAGCCCGCACACTCCCGTCGGGTAGGGTGGCTCCGCTGAGGTCAGCGCCGGTCAGCACTGCTCCGCCGATTTTTGCCCCGCTTAGATCGGATCCCTGCAGTTGTGCACGGGTTAGCTTGGCTTCCCAAAGGTAGGCACCGTGCAAGTTGGCTTCCCGCAAGTCGGCAAAGCTGAGATCCGCGCCGATCAAGTTGGCTTCCCAAAGATTGGCCCCGCGGAGGTTGGCCCCCATCAAGTTGGCCGAGCTGAGATCGGCGCCGCGCAAATCGGCTTCCTGCAGGTTAATGCCACTCAGCTTGCCAAAGGAGAGGTTGGACCCTCTCAGATTCACCCCTTGCAAGTTGGAGCGCACCAAGTCCACCCCCACCAGGTTGGATTCTTGAAAGTTGCGCTCGCCAGAGGCATATTCTGTCAGCAGCTCGTCAGCAGTTGTCACTCGGGGCATGGCCGGATACTGCCATCCGTGCGTTAAGCTTAACAATTTCTGGCTGCTCAACGGGGTACTGATGACCGCTCCGAAAGACCTACGAAACGCTAACAAACACTTCCAGAGTGTTCAGTGCCTGTCGCGTCTGATACATTTACGCTGAACACTGCTGAACATCACTGTTCAACTATGCAGCGATAGCATTCTGTTTGTTTCCAA
>NZ_JANSIA010000118.1:0-7298 GCF_047461835.1 Synechococcus sp. R60.1
AGGGTCATGCCAGAGTCTGCCAGATCGTCCACCAACAGCACGTGGCTGCCCAGGTTGGCGGTGGTCATGGCTAGATCCCGCGAGAAGGTCAGTTGCCCCCGCTGGCGGTTACCGGGCCCAGAGTAGGAAGAGGCTGAGAGAATAGCCAGGGGCAGGTCGAAAAGACGGGCCAAGGTATCGCCAATGCGCAGCCCCCCCTTGGCAATACAGACGATTTGGTTAAATTCCCACCCGCTTTCGTAGACTTTGACGGCCAACTCCTCGATTTTGCGGTGGTAGTCGGCCCAGGTAATGGAAATTTCGTGCAAGGGATCCCCCTCTACCCATCTAGAGTGCTCAGTTTAATAATGACGCTTCTCCCCTCGACTAGGGACTAGCTTTCTTTCAGAGGGATCACCTTCACCCAATGGGCATAGACGGGATCCCGATTTTCGGTAATTGCCGTCAGCTTCTGCCGCAACTGCTCGGTGATGGGGCGGGAGGGGGGCAGGACGTACTGCTCGATCTGGCGAATGGGGGTGATCTTGGCAGCAGTGCCGGTTAAAAAGGCCTCGTCAGCAATCAATAGCTCCGATTTGTCAACGGGCCGTTCTTGGGTAGGGATCCCCAGGTCGCGGGCCAGGGTGAGGACACTGTCGCGGGTGATCCCTTCCAAGATATCTTGGTCGAAGCTGGGGGTAATCAGCACGCCATTGCGCACGATGAAGATGTTCATGCCCGAGGCTTCGCTCACTTTGCCCTGGGAGTTCATCAAAATGGCCTCGTCATAGCCAGCCTGCGCCGCCTCGGTTTTGGCCAAAGAGGAAGTGATGTAGGCGCCGGTGATCTTGCCCCGCAATGGTAGGCTGCGATCCTCTTGCCGGGCCCAAGAGCTGATGCGGCAACTGACCCCCTCCGGCGAGAGATAATCCCCCAATTCTAACCCGTACACGAAAAAGTCTTTCTCGATGTTGTGCAGCCGCGGTGAAATGCCCAAATCGGAGGTGTACACCAAGGGGCGGATGTAGAAAGAAGTGGAGGGCCGATTTTTCTGGATCAGCTCCACAATCACCTGCTCAATCCGTTCAGCGGGGAGATCAAAACAGAGCAGGCGGGCGCTTTGGCTCAGCCGTCGGCAATGGCGATCCAGACGGAACACCAGAACTTGATCCGGGTTTTGCGGATCAGGGATCCCGCGTAGGCCGCCGAACGCCGCTGTCCCGTAGTGCAGAGCATGGGTGGCAATGGAGATCTTCGCCTCAGCAAAGGGGACAATCTGGCCCTGAAAGTAGGCGTAGGGCAGAAAATCTGGCATGGTCGGCACCCACCGGGGTAGGAATGAGAGGTAGGAATATTATCACCGATTCGTGCAGTGCCGGGAGCTCCAACGTCGGCATGACTTCCCTGCCTGTAGTAGCAGCACGCGGGATAGGTGTAGGTGCATTCCTTCCCTACAGCGGTGTTCTTCAGCCAGTCCATTTCTGAGAGGGCTGGATTGGAGGAGCAAACAGTCCATAGCCGAAGAGGGGCCGAGCAGCTACACCCTATGACGCAAAGGGGGTGAACTCCTTGTGAAGGCAGCAATGCTCCTTGTGGCAAGGCTTCTTTGGTCTCAGGGTGGTAGGGTAAGGAGGTGGTTGCTCAAGCAGCTGTAAATAAAGCCTGCAAAACTTTCGATTGCTTCCTTACTTTTGCTTGGCATTTTGCCCCTCGGCGGCCCGATGCTACTGGTAGGTGGGAGCATGAAAACTGCTTTTGCCCAATCTTCTGCTCCGCCTATCCCCATTGAGGAAGCTATTCGGATCGCTCGATCTGCTGTTCCCAATGCTGTGATCAAAGAAGTTGAGTTGGAGCGCGAAGATAGACGCCTAGTTTGGGAAGTGAAATTTACCAACGATATTGAAGTTAAGATCGACGCCACTACCGGCAATATTGTCGATATCGGCGACTAGCACCCAGGAGATGCCCCCTGCATAGGCGGGGGTGAGCGTTGCCGGAAAAGGTTGTAGCTGTTACTGCTTGATGAATGAGAACTGCGAAAGCCGGGGATCCCTTGCATTTTGGGCATGGAGAGGGCGTCATCGATAGTTGACGGATAGCTGAAACCAGTTCGACTGCCGGCCGAGGACAGGTGGTGGGGTCAGGCTGAGCTAGAATGCTGTCTATCCGTCTTGCTGCTCCCCCTGATGGACGACCCCCCTTTAGCCTCGGCGGCTACTTTCCCCAACACTGAGCTTTCGTGGGGAGATGCGTCGCTTAGTCTCCTTTGGGTCATCGGTCTTCTGGTCATCAACGCTTTCTTTGTCGCAGTCGAGTTTTCCTTGGTATCGGCGCGGCGCTCCCGGATGGTGCAGTTGGCCAGCGAAGGGAACCGCCAGGCGGCAATTGTGCAAAAAGCCCAAGAGCAACTGGAATATGCCCTCTCCACCACCCAGTTGGGCATTACCCTGGCCAGTGTGTTGTTGGGCTGGATCGGGGCTACGCAAGTGGCGCCGACGCTGTTTCTGGCCTTGAGGCAGTTGGCTTGGCTTCAGAACCTGGATCCGGCCCTTGTTCGAGGGGTGGCAGTGGTGTTGGTGTTTTCGCTGCTCACCTATTTTCAGATTGTGGTGGGGGAGCTGATCCCCAAGACTCTGGCCATCCTCTATTCGGAGCCGATTGCGCTCAAACTGGCCTGGCTCAACCGCTTGGTAAGCCGCTTCCTCCACCCTTTTGTCGAGCTGCTCCGCTTCTCCTCCCGCTGCCTGCTGCGCATCTTGGGCGTCCGCATCCCCGAGGCCACTTCCTTTTACAGCACCATGACGGTGGAGGAGCTGCAACTGTTGATCGCTTCCTCGGTGGAGTCGGGCAACATCGAGGCGGAAGAGCGAGAGCTTTTGAGCAACATCTTCGAGTTCGGCGAGACGGTGGCCAGCGAGGTGATGATCCCGCGTACCAGCATCGACGCGGTGCCGGAAACTGCAACGGTGCAAGAGGTGCTGGCCGAGGTGGCCGAATCAGGACACTCCCGTTACCCGGTCTACGGCGAGTCTTTGGATGACATCCGCGGGCTGATCCACGTCAAGGAAGTCATTGGGGAGCTGGCCAAGGGATCCATCGACCTCCACAGCCCCATCACGCCTTTTATCCGCGAGGCCCACTTTGAGCCGGAGAACAAGCCGATTGCCGAACTGTTGCCCGAAATGAGGCAGCACCACTGGCCGATGGTGGTGGTGGTGGATGAGTTTGGCGGCACGGCGGGCCTGATCACCATTCAAGACTTGGTGGAGGAGATTGTCGGCAAGCTCTCCGATGGCCCGGATCCCAACACCAAGGAGCCGGACATCCAAGAACTTGACGAAAATACCTTGCTCATCCAGGCTCAGCTAGATATTGAAGAGATCAACGAGCGCTGTGGCCTCAACCTGCCTCTGCACGAGGATTACCAAACGCTGGGGGGCTTTTTGATCTACCACATGCAGAAGATCCCGCGTGCTGGGGAAAAGTTCACCTACCAAGAGATGGAGTTTCAGGTGGTGCGCATGGAGGGGCCACGGGTGGATCGGGTGAAGGTAGCCCGCCGCCCCGGCACCCCGGCAAACTCCCTACCGCTGCTCCCCCCAGCGCAAACGGCAAAAACCCGTCCATAAACCTGCTGGAGAGGACTAGGCCGTTGCTTTGACCACCTTCAGGGTTTGTAGGCGCACATCCTCTGGGCCGTTGATAAAGCCGCCTGCCTCATGCACCAACAGCAGATAGTTCACCGCCTCTTGAGTCACCTCTTCTCCCGGCACCAAAATCGGGATCCCAGGTGGATAGGGGGAGATGATCTCGGCGCAGATATGGCCCACTGCTTCTTGGAAAGGCACCCGCTGAATGGGAGCAAAAAAAGCCTCCCGGGGTGATAGCCGTTGTGGTGGCAAGCAAGGACGGGGCAGTTGTGCCAGCCGCTGCATTTTTTCCATTGCCGCTCTGGATGGGCGGGATCCCTGAAAATGTTGCGACAGGGCGGCGAAACTTTCCACCAGGCGGTCAATGTCTCGCTGGGTATTGCCGATGCTGACAATGAAGACCACATTGTGCAGGGTGGACATCTCCGGCTGCACGTGGAAGTGATCGTTAACCCAGTCGTGAGCGTCGAAGCCAAACAGCCCCAGTTCCGTCACCGTTACCGTGAGGCGGGTGCGATCTAGATCGAAGAAGCCAGGCGTAGAGCCAATGCGCTCTAGGCCAAAACAGAAAAGCCCTGGGATGCGGTTGAGACGGGCGCGGGCTTGATCTGCCAAAGCCAAGGCTTGGCCCAGCAGGGCTTCTCCCTCCAGTGCCATCTGCCGCCGTGCCACATCCAGCGACATCATCAGCACATAGCTGGGACTGGTCGATTGCAGCAGTTGCAGAATGTTGCGCACCCGGTTGGGGTCAATGCGGGATCCCTTGAGGTGCAGCATCGAGGCCTGGGTCATGCCGGAGATCACCTTGTGGGTGGACTGCACCACCAGATCCGCACCGGCTTCTAGGGCCGAGATGGGCAATTGCGGATGAAACCCAAAGTGGGGCCCGTGGGCCTCATCCACCAGCAGCGGCAGGCCGTGGGCATGGGCGATGGAGGCCAAAGCCTGCACATCGCAGCAGACCCCGTAGTAGGTGGGGCTGACTACCAAAACGCCTTTGGCATCGGGATGCTCCGCCAAGGCCCCCTCCAAACCGGCTGGGGTAATCCCGTGGGCAATGCCCAGCTCCGGGTCAAAATCCGGCTCGATATAGGCCGGCACCGCCCCAGAGAGGATCACCCCGGCAATGGCGGATTTGTGGCAGTTGCGCGGCAAGAGGATCTTGTCTCCCGGATCGCACACCGCCATCACCAGCGTTTCCACGCCGCAGGTGGAACCGTTGACCAAAAACCAACTGCGATCGGCGCCGTAGGCCGCTGCAGCCAGCTCCTGGGCCTCCCGGATCACCCCATCGGGATCGTGGAGGTTGTCCACCTCTGGCAACTCGGTCAGATCCGCCCGGAAGACGTTCTCTCCCAGAAAGGTCCGCAAGTCGGCAGGGATCCCACGTCCCTGTTTGTGGCCTGGCGTGTGAAAAGGAGCCTTATCCAAGCTGCAATAGTGGCGGATGGCCTCAAATAGAGGTGCTCGCTCCTGGGCTTTGCGATCCAGCGAGCGCAAATGACGGGAGATTTTGGACAGATCGGACAGAACCACAGACCACTCCTCAACACACCAGGTGGACATTTCTGTGATTATCCATCCCAATGGAGGTTAAGTCCACCGCCGGCCCTTTTCCTGCTAGCCTGGGTTTTCAGGTTGCCTTTCTTCTTCTTCTGCAATCTTGCCTGCGATGTTCGAGAAATTGCCCTTCCCCGTCAGTACCCTCGTTTTGTTGGCCGGAGTTGCCGCCACGGCTTGGGGCTTTGCCCACTACAACGATCCTACCTTGAACTTGATCGGCCTCTTCGCCGGGATCCCCTTGCTGTTGGGAGGGATAACCATGAAGGTAGTGGAACTCAAGCCGGTACCTGCCCTGGCCGCCCCTTCTCTCGAGGTGATCCAAGCCCGCGCCCAGCAGGCCACGGAAATTCAAAAGCAAGTCCGCGCCGATATCACCAAATATAGCTACGGGGCTAATGCCCACCTGGAAGATGCCCTGGAGTTTCTGGGTCTGCGCGGCCCTCTGGAAGCAGATCTGCCCAAGGTGAGAGGGTACAGAGAAGAGCTGCGAGATGGCCGGTATACCTTGGTGCTTCTGTTCGATTCCCCCAAGGTTCCCTTTCAACAATGGCAGGAAAGCTACCAGAAAAAAATGCAAGGCTTCTTTGGCCGAGATGTGGAGGTGCAACTGGAGCAGCCCCAAGAAAATCAGGTGGAATTGGCGCTTATCGCCCGAACAGGATCCCTGACCACCTGAGCAAGGCTTAACCTTCCACCTCATCTGTCAGTTTCACGACTTTTTCACGGGTCGGCTCTTAGAATCAGAGCATCTCATAGGGAAGGTGTGTTGAGGACTGAAACACTAGAGGAAGGATAACCAGGGATCCCATTGGCTGGGATCCCTATTTTTTTCCATCGAGGGGGCGGGAAAGAATTAACGGGATCCCTCTCTGAGCAGCACAAGGATAACCCCGGCAATGATGCTAATCGTGGCTCCTGCGATCAAGCTGGTTGCCAGCCGCTCTAGCCGCTCCCCAACCGATTGAGCAGTGTCGAACTTGAAGCCCAACTTATCGACATCGGCGGAAAGTTTGCTGACACTTTGGGAGAGGTTATCCACCCTGTCGGTCAGGCTATCTACTCGGTTAGTCAGGTTGTCTACTCGATCCGTGAGGTTATCCACCTGCTCGGTCAAGCTATCCACCCGGTGAGACAACCCATCGACGCGCCCCAGCACTTCCCTCTGCTGGTTCACCAAAACTTCTACAACACGCTCAATCCGGTCTAGCCGATCCTCTGTGGGGGTTGTCATCAAATTGATCTCGTAGGTTCCTAATCTTAAAGTAAACAAACGAGCAAGGGATCTTTGTTGGTAAAGACTCTCCAGCCCATCAGGCTAACTCTTATGGGCCTCAGCCGCTTGATCCTGAATAATCCAGGTACGCAGGATTTGAATTTCATCAGCGCTCAAGTGACCTAGGCGATCCATGCCGGTGCCGTTGCGACGAATATAGGCCAATTCTGGGGATCCACTGCGTCCGATAAAAGATCCGGGAGACTCTCCCTGGGGATCACTCACAGGAACCCTGGGCGTAGGTTCAGCTCCTTCCCTGCCCTGCGACAACAAACTCAGGGCATCCACTCCCCCCCCATTCAAACGGATCCCTGCAGCTCGCTGGATGACAGCATGACGAGCTAACCAACGCGGTTTGAGCAACTCGCTATTTTCCGATCCCGGCGTTACATAACGCATCACCGCAGCATAACTATCTAAAGGGCTGCGCCGCATCCGACCGGCCTGCTGATGACAACCTACACAACTGGCTTCTAGCAAGGGCTTAATATCTCGCTGGTAACTGTACTGAGGCTCGGTGCGGAAAGTCAATTCTATGGGCTTTTGTAAATCCAGCTCTTTGGCTGCAGGCAAGAGTATTCTGTAATCTGTGCTGTAGCTGAGTAGCTGTAAAGGCTGAAAGATCAGCTCGTTTCCCTGAATGTCAAAGGCCACCTCCACAGGGGGCTGGATCCCGAAGGCTAGACCTGTTATTCCGGCTGGAAGCTGTCGATCAAAACGCAGATGGATATTTTGGTCAATTGGGATCCCTCTTTGGCCATTGGAAGGATTGCTGGAGACCAATGTAATTCCATTTGCAAAGGGAGCAGTAGATTCTACCTGGGCTTGCTGCA
>NZ_JANSIA010000119.1:0-7285 GCF_047461835.1 Synechococcus sp. R60.1
AGTAAGGGCACACGCAGTTCGCGGCGCAGATGCAGAGAACTGTTGCAACGGCTGTCTGGCAAGGAGAGACGCTTTCAAGTGTGGGTCAATCATCGCATCTCTAAAGCTATTGTCTCTAGGGCAAAAGCTACCAACAGCGCTATTGCTCTGGAAGACCTGACAGGGATCCGGGAAAGAGTCAATCAACAACCCCGCAGCAAAACCGAAAGGCGCAGGGCCAACAGTTGGGCGTTCTACCAGCTACGCCAGTTTCTGGAATACAAGGCGAGGGTTGCAGGGGTTTCTCTGGTTCTTGTGCCGCCTGCTTACACGTCGCAGACCTGTCACAAGTGTTTGCACATCCATCCCGATCCTGCGCAATCCTATCGCAGTGGCAAGTCGTTCAAGTGTGGGCACTGTGGATGGGAAGGGGATGCGGATTTGAATGGTGCGAATGTGATTGCGCTCTTGGGGGCTGTCGTAAACCAGCCTAGAGGTCCGGGCTTGTTTTGTTCTCTGGTAGAGCAGAACAGGCTCAGGGCTACTGAAAGCCCGCTCCGTACCGCTTAGCGGTCGGAGCCGGGTAGTTTACTGCTGCCTATCCATTACGCCCAAGTCTGGTCACTCTTGAGGGTAATGGGGGAGCAACAACTTATTATTGTTATTGGAATTGATTGGATTCACGGGATCCCAGCCAACCGGCGGGCCACCAGGGCGGGAAGTTGAGCCAACGGGATCCCTTCCAGGGCTTCTGCTGCAAAAGCGCAGGTGAGGAGTTGCCTGGCCTCAGCTTGGGGAATACCCCGGCTTTGCAGATAGAAGATCTCTTCTGCCTCCAGTTGGCTGACGGTGGCCCCGTGGGCACACTTGACGTTGTCGGCAAAGATCTCCAGTTGCGGCTGGGTGTCGACCCGGGCTTTGGGGCCTAGGAGCAGGTTGCGGTTGGTCTGGGCGGCGTCCGTCAGTTGGGCCTCTCGGCTCACCAGAATCCGTCCGCTGAAGACCGCATGGGCCGTCTCGTCCACAATGCACTTGTGCAATTGGCGGCTGCTGCCGTGGGGGGCCTGATGCACCAGGCGGGAGTGGGTGTCGCTGTGCTGGGATCCCTTCAGCAGCGTTAGCCCCTGCAGTTGGGTGTGGGCCTGGGCTCCGGCTTGGGTGATCTCCAGGTTGTGGCGAGAAAACTGGGATCCCCACTGAATCGCCTGGAGGCGGTAGTGGCTGTCGCAGCTTTGGCGCACGGCGGTCTTGTTGATGTGGAAGGCTGGGGATCCCTGCCTTTGCAAAATCACATGGTGCAAACGAGATCCCTCTGCCAAGAGGATCTCGGTTACAGCGTTGCCAAAGGGGATCCCGGATCCCAGGGATACATGATCTTCGATCAGCGTGAGGGAGCTGTGGGCTTGCAAAGACAGCAGGCAGCGGGGCTGGGCCAAAACGGCCTCTCCCTCAGGAGCCACCGTTATGAACAGCAGGTGCAGCGGTGACGGAACTTCCTGGCCGGGCTGTAGGCCAATCTGGATCCCATCTCCCAGATGAGCGGTGTTGAGGGCCGTAAACACATCCGTCTTGGCCAGGGTTTGCAGCAACTCCCCTGGGGCTTGGGCTAAAGGGATCACCTGCAAAGCGGTGGGCAGGCCGCTCAAATCAGAAAGCTGGGGGGCAAAGTAGCCGTTGACGAACACGGCGCGGCTATAGCTGGCTTCCGGCCAAAGCCAAGGTTCTAGGGTTGCTGCATCCAGAGACGGATCCCCCGCGGCAGCCAGGCGAAACTCGTGGGCCAGCAGTGGCGAGAGATCGCTGTATTTCCAATCCTCTTCCCGTGGGGTCGGGATCCCCAGTTCGGCCAATTGGGCGCGGGCCTGCTGCCTAAGGGTGGTGTAGGGATCCTGCCTTTCCGGGATTTGGCCGAGGATGTGCTCCAGGAATAGGCGGCTCTCTGGGGCAAAAGGTTTGGGCAAGGTGGCGCTCATCCCTCTTTCTCCTGCCGAGATGTCGCAGCTGCCGGTTCTTGACCCGACTGAGTTTTGATCCAGTCGTAGCCCCGTTCCTCCAGCTCCAGCGCCAAGGTCTTGTCCCCACTGATGACGATACGACCCCCCTCCATCACATGCACGTAGTCGGGGGTAACATAGTCCAGCAAGCGTTGGTAGTGGGTGATCAAGAGCATGGCATTCTCAGAGCCGGCCAGTCGGTTGATGCCGTGGGCCACAATGCGCAGCGCGTCGATATCCAGACCGGAATCCGTCTCGTCCAAAATGGCCAGCGTGGGCTCCAACACCGCCATTTGCAGGATCTCGTTGCGCTTTTTCTCGCCGCCGGAAAAGCCCTCGTTCACAGAGCGCTCCAAAAAAACGGGATCCATTTTGACAATATCCAACTTTTCCCGTACCAGGTCGTCAAAATCCAGAGCATCCAGTTCCGGCTGATCCCGATATTTCTGGCGAGCGTTGTAGGCGGCGCGCAGGAAATCCAAGTTGCTCACCCCCGGAACCTCGATGGGGTATTGAAACGCCAAGAAGATCCCTGCCCAAGCCCGCTCCTCCGGTTCCATTTCCAGAAGATTCTTGCCCAGATAGAGGATCTCGCCTCCTGTCACCCGGTAGTCGGGGTGGCCAGCCAAGATCTTGGAAAAAGTGCTTTTTCCAGAACCATTGGGGCCCATGATGGCGTGGATTTCTCCGGCGCGAATTTCCAGGCTCAACCCCTTGAGAATGGGGGTGCCGTCGATCTCGGCGCTGAGATCTCGAACGGATAAGATGACAGGGCTGTTTTCACGGATCATGGCTAGACTCTAGGGTTGACACCGAAGGGCAGGAGCTGAAAAGTTAAGGGATCCCTAAACCAGGTTTGGATTTTGGGCCTAAGGATCCCCTATAGCTCTATTGGGAGTGGCGATTGAGGATATCCCGGATCTCTGTCAGCAAAACCACTTCTGGTGGGGGCAATGTGGGAGGAGATTCTTCCTCCTTTCGCTGTAGGGTGTTGATCGCCTTCACCAGTAAGAAGATGGCAAAAGCGATAATCACAAAATCAAACACAGCTTGCAGAAAGCTACCGTAGTTAATCGTAACTGGGTCTTCAGGACTTCCACCGATTTTCCAGACCAAGTTCTGGAAGCTCACTCCACCAATCATCAAGCCTAAAACTGGAGTAAACAGATCTGCTACAAAAGAAGTCACAATCTTCCCAAAAGCACCTCCAATAACAACGCCAACAGCCAAATCTAAGGCATTGCCCCGGCTAATAAAGTTTTTGAACTCCTCCAGAAATGCCCGCATAGGGAACTTCTCCTGCCTAGCCTTTATAGTTCAAAACCTCTCTGCCTTGGGAGTCACCCCTCTCCTGAAATCCCACTGATGTCAGTAGCCTCTCCCCAGCTGCTTAGCTTCACGTCGGGAACAATCCCCTAGCCGACGGATCCCTCTAACTTCAGGCTCAGCAATCGATCGGCTTCTACGGCAAACTCCATCGGCAGTTGGTTGAACACTTCTCGGCAGAAGCCGCTGATGATCATGGACACAGCATCTTCCGCAGAGATGCCGCGGGACTGGAAGTAGAACAATTGCTCTTCTCCAATCTTAGAGGTGGAAGCTTCGTGCTCCACTTTGGCGGTGTTGTTTTGCACCTCAATATAGGGGAAGGTGTTGGCGCTGCACTGATCCCCGATCAACATGGAATCGCACTGGGAAAAATTGCGGGCCCCTTCTGCTTTCGGCCCGATTTTGACCAGACCGCGGTAGCTGTTTTTGGAGTGTCCCGCCGAGATGCCCTTGGAAATGATTTTGCTGCGGGTGTTGCGGCCCACGTGAATCATCTTGGTGCCGGTATCGGCCTGCTGGTAGTTGTTGGTTAGGGCAACCGAGTAAAACTCGCCCACCGAGTTTTCCCCCACCAACACGCAGCTAGGATATTTCCAAGTGATGGCCGAGCCGGTCTCCACTTGCGTCCAAGAGATTTTGGAGTTGGCCCCCTGACACAGGCCGCGCTTGGTTACAAAGTTGTAAATGCCCCCTTTGCCGTTTTCATCGCCGGCATACCAGTTCTGCACCGTGGAGTATTTAATTTCGGCATTGTCTAGGGCGATCAGCTCCACCACCGCCGCATGCAGTTGGTTGGTGTCGAACATGGGGGCAGTACACCCTTCCAAGTAGCTGACGTAGGATCCCTCGTCGGCAATGATCAGGGTGCGCTCAAACTGGCCCGATTCGCCGTTGTTGATGCGGAAATAGGTGGAAAGCTCCATGGGACAGCGCACCCCTTTGGGCACATAGACAAAGGATCCATCACTGAACACTGCCGAGTTCAGCGCCGCGTAGTAGTTATCAGCAATGGGAACCACACTGCCCAAGTACTTGCGCACCAGCTCCGGATACTCCCGCAGTGCCTCCGACATGGAGCAGAAGATCACGCCTTCCTTGGCCAGCTTTTCCCGGAAGGTGGTGGCTACCGAAACGCTGTCGAAGATGGCATCCACCGCCACATTGGCCAGCCGCTTCTGTTCAGACAAGGGGATCCCCAATTTCTCGAAGGTCTCCAGCAGCACCGGATCCACTTCGTCCAGGCTCTTTTTCTTGGGCTGCACCTTGGGGGCCGAGTAGTAGACAATGTTTTGGTAGTCAATGGGCGGGTAGCTGACGTTGGGCCAGGTGGGCTCGCTCATCTTCAGCCACTGGCGGTAGGCCCGCAGCCGGAACTCTAGCATAAAGTCCGGCTCCCCTTTCTTGGCCCAGATCTGCCGAATCACCTCTTCGTTCAAGCCTTTGCCAATCGACTCAGAGGGGATGTCGGTTACAAAGCCGTACTTGTAGGGCTGGTTGACCAGGGCGCGGACGCTCGTAGACATGGATGGCTCTCGGGTAGTGACAGGGTAGAAACGCGACTAAGACAGATGGCCAAATAAAACAACAGAGTTGTTGTTTAACTGATCCTCAGGTTACTTTAGCAATGATCCCGTTGTCAAAATAGCAGAGAGCTGTGCTGGCAGCGGCAGCCGATTAACCCAGTCTAACCAGGAGGGCGAGGGTGGACAGCACGCGCAAGATCACCGGGCAGGTCGCTCAACCCGCTTCGAGTAAGCAGGCCATCTTGGTCTACCTGCGCAAGGCGGGGCAGGCCAACGCCCAAACGCTGGCAGAGCACCTGCGCATTTCTCCCCAGGCCATCCGCCGCCACCTCAAGGATCTGGAGGCAGAGGGGTTGATCCAACATATCGCTCAACCCAATGGTCTAGGGCGACCCCAGCATCTCTATCAGCTCAGCCCCTTGGGAGAAGAGCAGTTCCCCGCCAGCTACGACGAGTTTGCCCTTGGCCTGCTCAACACCCTGGCCGAAACCCTGGGATCCGAACAGATGGGATCCCTTCTCCACCACCAGTGGCAGCGCAAAGCCCGGGAGTATCAGGCCCAACTGGGATCCGGATCCCTGCGGGAGCGGCTGGAGCGTTTGGTGCAGTTGCGCCAGGCAGAGGGTTACATGGCGGAGTACTACCCCTATCCTGCCGACCTGACTGTGCCGATGGCAGCAGAGGGATCCGAGCCTTACGTCGAGCAGTATGTGTTGGTCGAGCACAATTGCGCCATTGCCCAGATTGCCCACACCTTTCCCAGCGTCTGCGGCCACGAACTGGAGATGTTTGCTGCCGCCTTGCCCGATTGCCGAGTAGAGCGCATCACCTGGCAGGTGCAGGGAGAACACCCCTGCGGCTACTGGATTGCCAAGCCAGCGGCTCGGTCGACTTAAGACTTCCCCAGGAAACCGGATCCCTGAGGTGTCAAACGAGGTTTTTTCGGGTATAGTTATCTCGTACAGGTTTTAAGTTTGTTCTCCGCATGGTTTGGCGCGCTTCCTTTTTTGGCTACTTTAGCTTTCCCTGGCAACGACCAGGGCAGAAGGGTGGCGCGTAAACAAAGACCTACAGTTTACCCGAGTCAGTCCTGAAGCCCTGAGCCCAGCGCCAGGGCTTTTTTGATGGCTCGACGACCCCATCTACCCACTTGCACGCTGAGGACAGTTCCATGCCCCCTCAAACCGACAATTGCAATATCCAAGAGGTGACTCCCTTGATTGCCCCTGCTGCTGTCAAGGCCAAGCTGCCCCTTACGGAAACGGCAGCCCAGGTGGTGCTCTCCACTCGGCAAGCCATCCGCGACATCATCCACGGACGGGATCTCCATCGCTTGGTGGTGATCGTCGGCCCCTGTTCCATCCACGATCCTGCAGCGGCTCTGGAGTATGCCCATCGCCTCAAGCGGGTGGCCGACCAAACTCGGGAGCACCTGGTGATCGTTATGCGCACGTATTTTGAGAAACCCCGCACCACGGTGGGCTGGAAGGGCCTGATCAACGATCCCCACCTGGATGGTTCGTGCGACATTGCCACCGGCTTGCAACTGGCCCGTTCCATTCTCCTGCAGATCAACGAGCTGGGCCTGGCCTGTGCCACCGAGATGCTGGATCCGGTGACCCCTCAGTACACGGCAGATCTGGTGAGCTGGGCGGCCATTGGCGCCAGAACCATCGAAAGCCAAACTCACCGGGAAATGGCCAGCGGCCTCTCCATGCCTGTGGGCTTCAAAAACGGCACCGACGGGCGGCTGGAAATCGCTCTCAATGCCATCCTCTCCGCCAGCCATCCCCACAGTTTCTTGGGCATTGGCCAAGATGGCATGACGGCTTTGGTAAAAACCACCGGCAACCCGGATCGGCACATCGTGTTGCGGGGGGGAGGGGGCAAGACCAACTACGGCCCGGAAGATGTGGCGCGGGCGGCACTGCTGATGAAGGATCAAGGGATCCCTCGCTCGGTGATGGTGGACTGCTCCCATGACAACTCCCACAAAAATTACCGCAACCAGGGATCCGTCTGTCGAGCGGTGCTACAGCAGTACCAGGCGGGGCAGCGGGCTCTGATGGGGCTGATGCTGGAGAGCAACCTCTACCCGGGCAAGCAAACCTGGCAGGAAGGGGCGCCGCTCCAGTACGGGGTTTCCATCACCGATGGCTGCATCGGCTGGGAAGAGACGGAAGATCTGTTGTGGGAGATGGCAGCGACCGTAGAGGGGAGAGCGTTGGCCCTCAGCCATTGAGGGATGGGGATCCCGGAGTTTGTTAAAGAATCAAAAAGGAAATGGGGACAAGGGGCAGCCTGCTCCTAGGGTCGAGCCAAGGTTTCGTTGTTTCGTCAGGCCCTGTGGGATGGGGTCTCCAGGTCGAGCTGGGAGGTTGTGATGGAGCATGACTCTAGTCAATAATAAGCTCAACTATACTGAAAATAATGTATAATATGTTCAGTACGGATTACTAC
>NZ_JANSIA010000120.1:0-6959 GCF_047461835.1 Synechococcus sp. R60.1
TTGTTGCTGAACTTGACTTTGCGGGAGAGCGCTTGCTGTGCCTTGCGCAAGCGCGCCTCGTGCCGCTTGAAGCTGTTAAGGGGGGCATAGAACGAGCCGTCCGACAGCGTGGCAAAGCGGGTGATGCCCATATCTACGCCTACCGCACCGCCGGTTGGAATCGGCTGCTCGACCTCTCGCTCAGTCTGAATCGACACAAACCACTTGCCGCAGGACTGGCTGACGGTGACGTTCTTCACCGTACCCAGCACTTTTCGGCTGTTGCGGTAGCGCAGCCAGCCCAGTTTGGGCAGGAAGATGCGGCTATTGGTCTGATCAAGCTTGATCTGCTTCGGGTCGGGATAGCGGAAGCTGTCGTGCCGGCCCTTCTTCTTGAACTTTGGGAAGCCGGCGCGCTTGGCAAAGAAGTTGGCGTAAGCCCGCTCCAAATCCTGGAGCGCCTGTTGCAGCGGGTGAACCGGCGCATCGCCCAGCCACGCCGTCTCTGTGCTATTGCGCCATTCAGTGAGCAGCTTGCACAGCTCGGCGTAGCCAAGCTTCTTCTCGCCACACTCGTAGCGTTCTTTCTGTAACGCCAGCGCCTTGTTGTAGACGAACCGGCACGAGCCAGCGAAGCGGCGCATGAGTCGCACCTGCTGGCCGTTGGGCAGCAATTCGTACTTGAAGGCTTGAAGTCGTTGCATCGCTCAATCGTATTCTTGGCCTATGCGTGATGACAACGATATTCACATGGCCGGCACTGCGTTTTTAAAGGGCGTCGGCTACGGTCGGCGCTATCCTTCCCCGCCCTGAAGGACGGGGCTTGCCGCGCCTTTTGGTCAGTCGGTGTTTTCGTTGCTCACAAAGGCCGACCCATTGGCCTGGGGTTCGGGCGATTCCAGCGCGTATTTGAGCGCATGCCAGGCCAGGTTGGCGCATTTGATGCGCACTGGAAATTGGGCTACCCCTTTCATGGCGTTCAAAGCCCGTTGCTCCCGCGGGAACTCTTCGCCACCGCGCATCATGGCTTGGAAGCGCTCCACCAACTGCAGAGCTTCGGGGATGGTGCGCCCCCGCACCGCATCCGCCATGAGATCGGCAGAAGCCAGGGCAATGGCACAGCCTGCCCCCTCGAATTTGATATCGACAATCCGCTCCTGGCTGGGATCCAGTTGTAAGGTGAGGTCGATGGTGTCGCCACAGGAGGGGTTGTGGCCACGTTGGTGGCGGTGGACGGGATCCACTCTGCCGAAGTTGTGGGGCTTTTTGTACCGCTCCAGAATGACTTGCTGATAGAGTCCGCGCAGGTTATCTAGAGGCATTGTTGCTCCTGGTTGGTCGCTGCTCTGGCCGGTCGGCAAAAGTCGACCCGCTCATAGCCCATTGCCGCCGGGAATAGCCATAGTTCTCAGATATTCAGGATTTGGGAAGCGAGCCCGACCTGGCCCATCTGGTTTTGATCTTAACCCCGTTCTTGGTAGAGCTTGAGTCAGTAGAAAAACTCCTGCCAGCGCAGGGGCTTAAGTTTGCGCATGTACAGCCAATCAAAAAAGTTCTTCAGCACCGTGGCTGAATAGCCGCGCCAGACCAGCCTGCCTTTCTCGGCAACGGCAACGCGGTTCCCCACCGTTACACAAACAAAAACCGTGGCCTGCGGTCGGTAGGGGATCAGAGGTTGGCCGCGGATGAGCCGCAGCAGGTTTTGGGCTGCAATTGGCCCCTGGCGCACCGCGTACACGCCGATCTTGGGCAAGAGGCGGGATCCCCAAACAAAGTCAGCGCAGTCCCCCACCGCCAAGATGTGCTCTGAGCCTTGCACCCGCAGGTATTTGTCCACGAGCAGGGATCCCGTCGGCCCTGTCGGCAAGCCGCAGGTGCTCAACCAGGCCGGCGCCTGGAAGCCACCTGCCCACAGGCGGGTCTGAGCTATCAACTCGGTGCCATCCGAGAGCCACACGTGCTCCGGCCCAAAGGCTTTCACCTGACATCCGGCCCAGATTTCCACCCCCAAGCGGCGGATTTCTCTTTCCACCGCCCGGCGGAAGTGTTCTGAGAAACCCTCCACCAGATGGGCCTGGCGATGGATCAGGATCAGCCGGGCTTGAGCCAAGGGGATCCCTGTTTCTGCGCTCATTTCCCGGCAAAGATCGTAGAGTTCCCCCATCAGCTCTGTGCCGGTACAGCCTCCTCCCGCCACCACAAAGGTCAGCAGGCCCGGCGTCCGATCCCCCTGGGCTGCCCGTTGCCAGCACTGCCGGATCCAGGTTTGGGCGGCCACCAATTGTTCTGCCGGTCGAATGGTAAAGGCATGTTGGATCCCATCAATGGTGCGCAACTCCCGGCCCACATTCACCAACAGATAGTCGTAGGCAAGAGTTTGGATCCCGGCTTCACTCTCCAGGGTCAGGGTTCGAGCTTCGGGTTGGATGTGGGTGACTCGCCCCGGCAAAAACTGGGCGCCGTTGGCTTGAATATGCTCCAGCAAAGGGATCCGCACCAGCTCCAGAGAAAACCGACCACTCAGCAGCCGCGTGGACATGCCTGAATTAACACTGTAGGGATAGGGGTTGATGGCGATCACCCGTGCCTGCCCTTTGAGCGCCCGCAAGGCGTCGATGGCTCCATAGCCACATCCGGCCAAGATCACAGTGGGCAGGGATCCCCTCATGGCTGGAGCGGGAACCGCTGGGGATCCCCGGCCGCCCATTCCAGGATGGAACCGGAATAGCTTTTGGCCTGCCGGCCCACGTGGGTTAAAACCACCGTGACCCAAGCGGCGCGAACCCCAGCTGTGCAGTAGGCAATGATCTCGGCTTCCGGAGGGATCCCGGCTTTTTGCAGGCGGGCGTGAATTGCAGCGGGCGGCAACAGGGATCCCGCCGCATCCATCAGCTCCTTGTAGTAGAGATGCACAGCACCGGGGATGTGCCCACCGCGCGCCTCACCATAGGGGGTGGCTCCCTCGTATTCTTGGGCTTCGCGACTGTCGAGGATGGCCACACGGTCGGAGCCAAGGCTGGCCCGCAGAGTGTCCCGGTCGATGTTCCACCGGTCGGTTCGCCGCACTACAAAGTCGCCCCGTTGCAGTTCGTCGGCGCTTTGTCGGGTTGTGGTCAGCACTCCCTCCTTCACCAGGGCCGGATAGCCCCCGTCCACCATGACTGCCTGGGGATGACCCAAGCTGCGCAACATCCAAACCATTCGTCCATCTTCTCCCCAGCCCCGCAGCGGATCGGCCACCACCACCACCGGACGCTCCCGAAACACGCCAATGCCTTGCAGCTTTTCGGTGAGAAGGGCATCATCTGCCAACAGCTTGCCGCTGTTTGCAGCCTCTGGTTGAGTAAACTCCGTCCAGTTCACCGGAATTGAACCCTTCAGGATCCCGTCGGCTTGCAATTCCGCACTGCGTGCATCCAGAAGCGTTGCCCCTTGTTGGATGAGCTGGATGGCGGTTGCAGGGCTGACCACCCAACCTGGCGTTGGTGTCATGGGTTGAGAGAACCTTAACTGGAAGATCCTATCCCACCTTACGGGACGAGTAGGCCGGTATGGGCCTCTTCCATCTGTTTGGAGAGAAGCCGTTGCAGGCTCACTCTGGCTTCGGAGAAGTTGGGAGCGATTTCCAAAGCCGAGCGAAAGTGTTCAATGGCCTGCTCCAGCTTGCCTTGGCGGGCAAGGATGGATCCCAGACGATAGTGAGCTGCTCCATAGCTGCCATTGCTGCGAATGGCCCGTCGATAGCTGGCCTCCGCCGAGGTTAGATCCCCCTTGATGCGCGCCACTTCGCCCAGGCCAAAGTGAGCTTCCGGCAACTCTGAATCTCCTTGGAGGGCCTGTTCAAACTGCTGCATAGCCTGCTGCAACTGTTGGGGCTGGATGAACTTGCGCCCAGAGGCATCCCGTTGTTTGGGCCCCAAGTAGGCTAGGCCAGTGGCGGCCATCGCTGCGTGCAGATCGGGGGCCAGCTCCAAAGCCCGCCGGTAGTTCTTGATGGCTTCGCTGTATTGCTCTTGGCCTGCCAACACCAGACCCAAACCGTAGTAGGCGCGAGCCTGCTGTCTTTTGAACTGGCCATTGAAGATCACCTGGCTGAACTCCTGGCTGGCTTGAGCCAGATGACCTGCATGCACCATTGCCAAACCCAGATCCACCCGCACACCGGCTGCCAACTCAGGAGCGAGATCCAGGCTGAGGGCAGTTCGGAAGGCTGCGATTGCCGCTTTTAGCTGTCCTTTGCGCATCAGCGCTTGTCCCATCACGGCGTGGGCCAGGCCCAGGCGATCATTCAACTCCAAAGCAGCCCAACAGGAATCGATGGCCTCGTCCCATTGCCCCAGCTTGAGGCGAACTTGAGCAACGCAAAGATGGGCCTCGCTGAAGTGGGGATCCAACCCCAGGGCCTTTTGTTGCTGGGCCAACGCTTCTGCCCAGTTGCCCTTCTCTGCCCAGGCTTGGCCGAGCAGGCTGAAGATCTCGGCTTGAGCGGATCCCTGGGTGAGGGGCAGCGCTTCGGGCAAATGGATCAAGACTTCATGCGGCTGATGCTGGGCCAACCACTGCCGCGCCAGGGCCTTCAGGGTTTCCACCAGGTGGGTGTTGATGCCGCTCCAGTTCGGGTTCAGGCGTTTGGCCTGTTGGTAGTGGCTCAATGCCTCCTGCAGTCGGTTGGTTTTCGCCAACAGATGGGCCAGCTCAACGTGGGCCTCGACATGATTCGGCTGTTGCCGCACGGCCTCCCGAAACCGCTCCACCGCCTCAGGCATTGGATTGGCCTGTAAAAAGGACAGCCCTTCTGTAAAGGGATCCTGGGATCCCTCCCGCTCAAAGGTGTTGATGGCACGCCGGCCTTGCCAACCCAGCCAGCCCCCCCCTGCAGCCAAGATCAACAGCGGGATCCCCAGCCCCAGCGATCTGGCTCGGGCAGGAACATCGGCTTGCCCAAAAGAGCGCACCACCAACCCAGCCCCCAGCAGGAGAGACAAAGCCAGAGCTCCCCCCAAGAAGGGCCTTAGAGCAGGCCTGTGCAACCATTGATCAAGTGTCGGAAAGTTGGCCAGAACGTCGATAGGAGAACTGGGGCGAGCAGTTGTAGGCAGAGGGGTCGGGATCCCGTCTTGGGAAGGGGCATGGCCAACCGAGGCCTGGCTTGGAGCCGCTTCTGGCCAGCGCTCTTTCTGAATTTTGGGAACCGGTGCCCCCAGAGTTTTAACTTTGCGAAAATCGGAGTTGTGGTCGGGATCCACAACAGGTTTTTGGGCCTCCAGCACCTTGATCTCAGAAATCTTGGTGCCCGGTAATACAATCTGCGTGGCATCGGCACTGCTTTCCCCAGAGGACAAGTAGAAGACTTTTTTCCACTGCGGCTGTGTTTCCCCCTGAAGCCGACCGTACACCACCAGTTGGCTAACTCCCTGCACAGGCAAGCCCCCCAATTGGCTGGCAACTCGATGCAACACCATAGAGCGGCTAAACATCCCCTGCCGTGGGAGATCCACCATGAGGTAAAGGACATCTTGCTTCAGGGCCGAACGGGTTGGCAGGGGGGCCAGGGCCTTCTGCAGAGCCTTGATCAGGGTTTCCACGCTGCGAGCAGCAGATGAGCCAGCCATAAAGTTAGAGTTCGCAAAGTTAAGTTAGAGAGTGAAAAAATGGTCTTGTAACAACTCCAATCCAAGAGGGATCCACTTCTCTCGGCAAAAACGAGTACCCCCTCGCCAGAAGTCAAGGCCTCTGACCTCATCTTGCTGCCTCATTGTGCTCAATCTGCCGGAGTCCGTCAATATACTGAAAGAGCCTGTTACAAACGGGGCTGCCGGCCCATTCTGGGACGGAAGAGGTGGGTGTGGTCAGGGCTGTAGAGCCGCGAGCGGGCAGATCTGGAGCTTGACAAGCCTTTCAAGGCAGGGCTGACGAGATAGAGCACTGTGCGTTCTAAGCCGGCTTGCCGGGTGAGGGCGGCCATCTCGGCCAGGGATCCCAGCCAGATCTGTTCGTCCGGCCAACCCAAGCGATAACAAACGGCAACCGGGGTATCGGCGGGGTAGTGAGCCAGCAGATCTGCCTGCGCTTGTTCTACGTGGCGGGCGCTCAGATATAGACACAAAGAGGCGCGGTGGGCTGCCAGACTGGCCAGGGCTTCTGCTTCCGGTACCTGGGTGCGACCGCTGGCGCGGGTGAGGATAATCGTCTGTACCAACTTGGGTATGGTCAACTCCACCTGCAAACGGGCGGCTGCCAATTGAAAGGCGCTTACTCCCGGCACGATCTCAAAAGGGATCCCTGCCTCCGCCAGCCGGATCAGCAGCTCGTGCAGAGCGCCGTAAAGGCAGGGATCCCCATCCTGCAGCCGCACCACCCGCCGCCCCGCCTTGACCCGTTCCACAATTTGCGGCAGCAGCGTTTCCAGCGTGAAGGAGCGGGTGTCAATGGCCTCAACCCCAGGGCGACAATGGGCCAGCACTCCCTCTGGCACCAAAGAACCTGTGTAGAACACTACATCGGCTTCCGCCAGCAGTCTTTGCCCCCGCAGGGTAATCAGCTCCGGATCCCCGGGGCCAGCCCCGACAATGTAGACAGGCCACGACGTCGGTTCGCGCATTTGCTTGCTTCCTACCCCTTCAAGGGCCTCTTTGAAGATCCCTTTTCCAAAGTCTTTTCAAACTGGATTCCAAGGGAACTTATCTGGAGGCTCAAGCATGCAAGATCACGACAGGCACTCGCATCCCATCTTAAGGTACGTTCGGGAAGACTATTATCCCTACGTTGTTTTACCCCAGCCGATTGCTCTCCTCCTGAGGGGGCCAGATCTCCCACCTTGCCCGCCGGAGCCTGAGCCGCCACAGATGCCTGCCCGTCCGCTGGAGCCGGAGCCGCCACAGATGCCGGAGCGCCCAACGGAACGTAAACTACCCGGCCCTGACTGCTTCGCAGTACAGGGCGGGCTTTCGGTAGCCCTGCAGTTGGCAAGCCAACCACGG
>NZ_JANSIA010000121.1:0-6912 GCF_047461835.1 Synechococcus sp. R60.1
CCACACCCTGAACACAGTTGGCTGGACGGATAAAACCTATCCGCCACCACCACCTGACAGCCGTAGAGCCGGGCCTTATACTCTAGCTGTCGCCGAAACTCGTAGAACCCACAGTCTGACAGCGCTCCTGCCAGCTTGCGGTTCTTGAGCAGGTTCTTCACCTGCAAGCCCTCAATCACCACCACCCGATACTTCTTGGCCAGGTAAGTCGTTAGCTTGTGCAGATTGTCTTGCCGAATGTCTGCCACCCGCTTATGGGCCTTGCCTAACTGCACCACCGCCTTCTTACGGTTAGCGGATCCCTTCTGCTTGCGACTCAGCCGCCGTTGCAGTCTGGCCAGACGCTTCCTCGCCTTGCGGTAGGGCTTTGGGTTCTCGAATACTTCCCCGTCGGAACAGGTGGCCAGGTGATGGATACCTAAGTCCACTCCCACAACTTCCCCGGTCTTCTCCACCTGAGGCGCTGGAGCTTCATATTTGAAGGAGATATACCAATGTCCGGCGCGAAGACTAATGACCACGTTCTTGGGTGTGGTCGCCGGAAGTAACTCTGCACAGCGCAGCCAACCGAAGATAGGCACCTTGATGCGGTCGCCAGAAATGCGGATGCTGCCTTCTAGGTAAAAGCTGTCTCGCACTCCCTTGCGTTTGAAGCGGGGGAACTTCCCCAACCCACCCCGCCAGCGCTTAAAGGCTTGCTCCAAGTTGCGTAATGCCTGCTGAGGAGCGCATTTGGAGACCTGGTAGTACCAGGGGTTTTCCTTCTTAACCTCGGCTACCAGGCGCTTGTGCAGGTCAATGGCGGTGGGGAGTTTCTGCCGGTTCTCCAGGGCTTGCCGACAGATGGCCAGGCCCCAGTTGTAGGCGTGAC
The DNA here is from genome assembly GCF_047461835.1 of Synechococcus sp. R60.1. Taxonomy (NCBI): domain Bacteria; kingdom Bacillati; phylum Cyanobacteriota; class Cyanophyceae; order Synechococcales; family Synechococcaceae; genus Synechococcus; species Synechococcus sp. R60.1. The sequence goes on from NZ_JANSIA010000121.1 coordinate 872, forward strand.
GGGCTACCCCAGCGTGCTGAGCGGCTAGGGTCTTCTGCCGGTTATTCAGCTCTAAGCGGGTGCGGAATCCAAGCAGCATTCAGATAGCCGTGGCCAACATGCTTAGTTTAATGGCTATTTCGGTTCCGCAAAGTAACCAATTGTTCAGCAGATCGGGGACTAGAGGCAGCCCCTGTAGCTTGTTCGCGAAAGCGTCACGCAGCGGTAAGGGCGCGATCCAACAATTCCATCGGGTGATAGATGGGGATCCCGGCTTTGCCCTGTAGGCGCAGATGTTTCTGGATTTGTAGGCGGCAGCCGATATTGGCGGAGACGATCCCCTGAGCACCGGTGTTAAGCAAGTTCTTTACCTTCTGGGATCCCAGCTCATCCGCCACCTGGGGTTGCAACAGGTTGTAGACGCCGGAGCTACCACAGCAGAGGGCCGCATCGACGGGATCCCGCAGCTCCAGCCCCGGGATTTGCCGCAGCAGGTGTCGGGGTTCCTGGCTGAGCCGCTGCCCATGCAGCATGTGACAGGCATCCTGGTAGACCAGCACCAGGGGTTCCGGCTGTAGCGGATGTAGAGGAGCGGTCAACCCCACCTGAGCAAGAAACTCCTGGATGTCCTTGACCTGGGCGGCAAATCGGGCTGCTTTCTCCTTGTAGTCGGGATCCCTGGCCAATAGGTGGCCATAGTCTTTCAGGGTATGTCCGCAGCCGGAAGCGGTGATCAGAATGGCATCTAACTCACAATTGGCAAAGGCATCGATCATCTGGCGGGCCAGGGTTTCCGCCTGCTGCAGTTGCCCTTGATGGTGGGGCAAGGCCGCACAACAGCCCTGGACAGGCGGGATCACCACCTCACAGCCGTTGTGGGTCAAGACGCGAATGCTGGCCTCATTCACCTGCGGGGCAAACAGGCGCTGCACGCAGCCCAAAATGAGTCCCACTCGAAAACGGCGTTCTCCCACCGCCGGGATCCGCTCAGGGTAACGCTTGGGCAGCAGTTGCTCCACCTCCAGGGGGGGCATCAGGGATTCCATGGCCGCCAAACGCGGGGAGACCTTTTCCAGACCCTTTCGGATCCAAGCGCCGATCCCCATTTTTTGGTACAGCCAGAGAGGCCACAGCAGCGGTTGCAGCCGCTCCGGGTAAGGAAACACCGAGAAGATGAACTGGCGGTAAAGCCGATCCCAAAGGCTACGTGGGTAGTTGCGTTCGATTTGCGGGCGGGTGGCGGCAATTAAGCGGTCATATTGCACCCCCGATGGACAGGCCGTAACACAGGCCAAACAGCCCAAACAACTGTCGAAGTGGGAAACCGTAGCCGCCGAGAGGGAGATTTGACCTTGGTTGAGAGCCTCCATCTGATAGATGCGCCCCCGCGGCGAGTCCGTCTCTTTGCCGATGACACGGTAGCTGGGGCAGGTGGTCAGGCAAAACCCGCAATGCACACAGGCATCGATCAGCTTCGGATCCGGGGGATCCACGCCGTCAAAACTTGGCCCTTTGGATACGTTCATCGGCCTCTAGCTCTCAGCACAAAAGCCTGCTGTACAGACTCAATCTTGCCTTTTGGCTTGTTTTGGGGTTTTGGAGGTGCCCCCGTTTCCTGCATCTTAATCCGGGAACAAAGCGGCTGAGGCGTTCTATCCAGATCCAGACGCTCCTTTCGTCCGTACTACCCTGAAGAAGGGACTCCCCGGACGGATTCCCTCTCAATCGATCCCTCGTTAACCCTCTTCGAGTTGTCTGTGCTCTGCACAGCACGGAGTGCTATGAAAGTGCAACACCTCTTCACCTCAGCTCTTGTGGGCGCAGCCCTCTCCAGTTTGAGCCTGCCCACCGCCGCTCTGGCCCAAGCCAACCTGCGGGAACTCCCTCCAGACCTGGCAGAACAGCTAACCACAGAGCAAATTTTGCAAGCCTGCGCCAACAACCAAGCAGATACTTTGCCCAGCCCTTTCCCGGATGTGGTGCCAAGCGATTGGGCCTACAAGGCGGTGCTTACCCTCTACTACTGTGGAGCCTACCGAGGGGCCATTCCACCGGAGCAATTCCGGCGCTACTTGGAGCAACAACGGGGATCCCAAACTTAGGTGGGCCTGCACCTCAAGCCGGATACATCTCCTGGATGAGGTGGGCATAGCGCTCAGCCACCGGGTTGCGCTTGATCTTCAGGGTCTGGGTCATAAGGCCGTTTTCCACGCTCAGCGGCTCCGGCAAGAAGCGAAAGTCGCTGACCTGCTCGTCGGGCCGGTAGCCAGGGCGTTCTTGGATGCGGCGGCGCACCTCCTGCAAAATCAAGGTGCGGGTCTGGGGCTGGGCCAGCAGCTCGGCATCCTCAGCCGGGATCCCTTGCTCAGCAGCCCAGGCCTTGAGGGCGTCGAGGTTGGGGTAGATGAGGGCGGCCAATTTTTTCTGGTCTTGCCCAACGATCACAATCTGGCTGATGTAGGGAGATTGCAGGCAGGCATCTTCCAATGGCTGTGGCTCGACATTTTCGCCGTTGAGCAACACGATCACGTCCTTGGCCCTGCCGGTGATCACCAGTTGCCCGTCGGGGGTGAGCCAGCCCAGATCCCCGGTTTCAAACCAGCCGTCGGAGCTGAGCACCTTGGCAGTGGCTTCCGGGTTGTTGTAGTAGCCCATCATCACCTGCGGGCCACGGGCCAGGATCAACCCCTTTTGGCCGGAGGGCAGGGGCTGTCGGGTTTCAGGATCCACAATGCGAAACTCCGTCCCCGGCAGAGGGGGGCCAGCCGTACCGCGCACATTGTTGTCTGGACGCCGCGCGCACAACACCGGCGAAGTTTCGGTGAGGCCGTAGCCATTCAAGATGGAAATGCCCACCACCTCGTAGAACAGATCCAAGTAGGCAGGCAGGGATCCACCGCCGCTGATGGCATGTTGAAAATTGGGGCCCAACGCCCGTCGTACCTTGCGGTAGATCAGCACATCGGCCAATCGGTGCAGGGGCCAGAGCAGCCAATGTTGCAGGCGAGCCTGCAGGCGCACCCAGGGGCTGACTCCGTAATGCAAAATCGACTGGTTGCGAGCTATCCGTCCAGAGAGCACATGGCTCTCACTCACGGCCATCAGAGCGCGGATCAGCCGCTGCATCAGGGGGCTTTTCTCTTTGAATTGCCGTTGGATCCCTTCATAAACGGTTTCCCAAATCCGCGGCACTGCCACCAAATAGTGGGGCTGCTCCTGTTGAAAATCTTGTTTGATAAAGCGGGGGCTGGTATAGACCAGCATGCAGGCACGGCTGAGGAGAAAATACTCGCAAGCCCGCTCATAAGAGTGCCAAGTGGGCAGAATGGTCAACACCTTATTCCCCGGTTGTGGCTGTACGACCACGCCCAAGTTCTCCACCTGGTGCATCAGGTTGCCGTGGCTGAGCATCACCCCCTTGGGCCGACCGGAGGTGCCGGAGGTGTAGATGATGGTGGCCAGTTGGGATCGCTCCAGCTTTGGGGGTTGGTAGGTGTGTTCCCGACCCTTTTGCAGCCATTGGGAAAAGTTCAGCACCCCTGCTTCCTGCTCATCGGAAAGCAACAGCAGCCGTTCCAGGCCCAGCTCCTGCACATCCGGCCGGATCCGCCTCAGGGTCTTCAGATCCTGAGCAATCAGGGCCGTGCTACCGGAGTGGCGCAAGATGTAGCCCAGCTCACTGGGATCCGCCACAGCGCTGCGGGGCACATTCACAGCTCCCGTGAACATCGTGGCCAGATCGGCCATCAGCCAGCGGGGGGAGTTATCGGCAAAAATGGCCACCCGATCCCCCGGGCAAATGCCCAAAGCCTGCAGGCCAGCCGCCAGGGTTTGAATGCGGCGAAACAGCTCTCCATAAGACATCTCGAAAACTGGCTGCGCGTGGGGATCCCGTAGGGCAACCTGACCGGCAAACTCTTCCGCCAGCACTTGCCAAACGTTCAGCAGCGTCGTCTCAGGGGCAGTGGGAGTAGCAGAAGCGGCAGCAGTTGTCATAGATCTGTACCGTAAATTACGTTTACAGTCTATTAAACCCAGCCTCTCTCCCCAGGTGTCGCTAGGACAGTTCCCAGCCTGTCACCCCATTCACCATCTTCCCCTTGCGGGGAAAAGGTAGGGATCAACACTATAAAATCTTGCGCTGGCAGAACCAGGGTGGTGATTGCTCGCCCCGGCAGATTGCGCACAAAACTTTACAATTTTGATCAAACCGGATCCCATATCTCCCATGGGGATCCCGGCTGTAAGCTTCATGTAAACTACCCGACACCGACCGCTAGGCGGTACGAAGCGGGCTTTTAGTAGCCCTGCAGTTAGCAAGCCAACCGCGAGCCTCTGGGGTGGTTTACTGCACCCCCAATCGACCGTTACCAGTGCCCTAAACAGCTGTTTCTGGTGTCCGCAGTACCATTATAGCATTCCTCCCGACACTGACCCTACGGGTACCGTACGGGGCTCCTGCGATTTCTAGCTGAGCAGCTCATCGTTTCTGGAGGTTGTGTATCGGTGATCAACCCATTCTCATCCTTCCGGTGGAGACATTCTTCTCGCTCTCCAGCTGGGATCCCAGAAGTTGAACCTCAGCCCCCAGACGCTTCCGATCCTTTTGCTTCCCAACGGGAGCAGATGGTCAAGAAACAGCTCATCAAACGAGGGATCCGAGATCCACGGGTACTGGAAGCCATGGGAAAAGTGCCGCGTCACCTTTTTGTCCCCTCTGATCTGCGGGATCGGGCCTACAGGGATTGCCCTCTGCCCATCGGCTATGGCCAGACCATTTCTCAGCCCTATATTGTTGCTTTTATGACAGAAGCTGCTCGCCTCACGCCTGAATCGGTGGTGTTGGAAATCGGCACCGGCTCCGGCTATCAGGCGGCTGTTTTGGCAGAGCTGGCCCGGCAAGTGTATAGCCTGGAGCGTCTGTCCCCATTGGCTGCTCAAGCTCAACAAACCCTCGCTGCCCTGGGCTATCGCAACGTGGAAGTGCGTCAGGGGGATGGCTACCAAGGTTGGCCAGAGCATGCTCCCTACGATGCCATTCTGGTGACGGCAGCGCCCCCAACTGTGCCCATGGTGCTGCTGGATCAACTGGCGGTGGGGGGCACCTTGGTGGTGCCGGTGGGAGAAAGCCCTTCGGACTCCGGTGCCCAGGGATCCCAGTCCTTGCTGATCCTCTGCAAAACAGCCCAAGGATGGGTTCAAAAAGGGGCTTTTCCGGTGCAGTTTGTGCCCATGGTCTAGGGTTTTGCCCCCTCTACTCCTGCCAAAAGGTGGGCGCGAATTTGCAAAGCCAATTGGGGACGGTCGGTAATCAACCCTTGAACAACGGGATTTTGTCCTACTGAGCCGGCAAATGGCTGCAAGCACAACTTCATCACTTCAGGATCGTTCACCGTCCAAACGTACAGAGGGATCCCGGCCTGTTCAGCTTCAGCCAAGAACTGCAAGTTCACCCAACTGTAGTGGGGGGCCAGAAAATCCGCTCCCAACTCCCGGCAACGGGTAAGTAAAGATCCCTTGGCTTGCTCCTCAGCCTTTGCCTCGATCAACAGGCCAACCTTGGGTTGCGGGGACAAAAGCGTTTTAACCCGCTGCACCACCTGAGGCAAAAAAGAGGTGATCACAAATTCTTCGGGGGTCAAAATATCGCTAACGAGGGCAAGGACTTGTTCCTCATAGCCTGCTTCTTTGAGTTCGATATCGAGGGTGATCTTGCCCTTGATATGTGACAGGGTCTCTTCAAGAGTGGGAATCGTGGGTTTGCGGGCCCGAATCTCGGCCCAAGTTAATGCGGCCAAAGGCTGTCCATCCAAATCGGCATCGTGAACAACCAGTGGGATCCCATCTCGGCTACGGCGCACATCCAGCTCAATTTGCTCGGCCCCCACCTCAATAGCGGCAGCAAAAGCGGCCAACGTGTTTTCCTCGGCGTGGGTGTGCTCCCCACGGTGGGCGACAATCTGGGTGTAGGGGAGCATGTCAGCACCTGATACATTTACGCTGAACACTGCTGAACATCACTGTTCAACTATGCAGCGATAGCATTCTGTTTGTTTCCAAAC